>LUZZ01000394.1 GCA_001603845.1 Syntrophobacterales bacterium Delta_01
TGGCGGGAGGGGCAGGGGGAGGGGGTTGATATCGCTCGGTTTTTCACCCCCCCCCAGCCTCCCCCATCAAAGGGGGAGGAGCCTAAATTCAACGGCATTGGCCTCCCCCATCAAGGGGGAGGGGCTTAAAGTCAACAGCATTGAATCCGGGTGAACTCCAGGCCTATCGACGTAAAGAGCTTCGAAGTCTTTAAATCTAATCCGCCCTGAACCTTCTTTCCAGTCTCTGGGTCAACTGGGAGAGCGGAAAAGTGAGCAGCAGATAAATAACCGCCAGCGGCAGGTACGCCTCGAACGTCCGGTAAGTGGTGGCGTTGACCACCTCGGAGGCCTTGGTCAGCTCCCGCACCGAAATTACGGAAAGAAGCGAGGAATCCTTGATCAGCGAGACGAACTGGCCGGTCACGGGGGGAAGAATCCGCCGAAGGGCCTGCGGGAAGATAACGAGGCGAAGCGCCTGCCTCCGGGTGAGGCCGGTCGAGAGCGCCGCCTCCATCTGGCCCCGGCCCACGGATTCCACCCCGGCGCGCACCATCTCCGTAATATAGGCCCCGGAAAAGGCCGCCAGGGCCACGATCCCGATCACCACCGGGTCGTCGTAGTGGATGGCCGCGGCGATACAGAAATAGAAAATGTAGAGTTGCACGAGAAGCGGCGTGCCCCTGAAAATCTCGACGTAGAGCTTTGCGGCCTGGCGGGCGAGCAGGCTTTGCGAAATCCTGGCGAGCCCTCCCGCCACCCCCAGGCAGAGCCCCAGCACTATCGCGCACGCGGAGATGGACACCGTGTAGTAGAAGCCCTGGAGGTAGAGCCGGCGGTACTCCCAGGGAGTCCGCCAGTTCCACGGGTACTCCATCCGGCTGAAGAGTACGACCAGGCCGAGGCACAAGGCGGCGGCGAGGGCCGCGCTAATCAGGATCGCGCGTTTTTTCCCGCTGCGGGAGGTCGCCGAAGTATTCATGATGGAGTCGTTCGTAGCGGCCATCGGCTTTTATGGTCTCCAGAAATTGATTGAGCCAGTTGAGAAAAACAAAATCCCCGCTCCTTATGGCGATCGCGTAAGGTTCATAGGTGAAGGGTTTTAGGATGGCGTGAGTGGTGCCGGGGTTTTGGCGGTGGTGCTTGGCTATCGAAAGCTGGTCGTAGAAAAAAGCGTCGGCCCGGCCGGCCACTACGTCCAGAACGCACGCGGTCTCTTCTTTGTAACGGTTGAGGCGTGCCTTGGGAAACAACTTCGAAGCGACGATATCGCCGGTGGTGCCCAGCTTGACCGCAATGACCCGCCGGGGGTCGTTCAACTGGGAAACCCGGGTGAGGTCCGGCGCTTTCTTGTTGCTCACAAGCGCGCACAAACCGGTTTCGAAATAGGGCTTCGTAAAGGTCACCGTTTTTGCGCGGGCCAGGGTGCGGGTCATGCCGGAGATGATCATGTCGATCTTTCCGCCCTGCAGTGCCGGGATGAGCCCGCTGAACTCCATGTCCTTGATTTCGATTTCCACTCCCAGCTCTTTTGCCGCCAGCCGAGCCAGGTCCACGTCGACCCCCACGGGTTCTCCGCGGGTGTCCGAATACTCGAAGGGGAAGAATTTCACTTCCATCCCGACGATGAGCTTGTTTCTTTTCACCACCTGGTTGAGCGTGCTGGCTTCGAAGATTTCGAAGGTGGTGACGGCGCCGGCCAGCACCGGGACAAAAACGAGGGCGAAAAGCAGTGGAAAAAACCGCAGCCTGGACACGTTTTGCTCCTGGAATGTGGTGATGAAGTGATCCCAAAAGAGCGGCCGGCTTCGGTATGGTAAAGCCCGCCGTTTTCCGCTATTGTAGCCGGCAACAGGGAGTATAATTCCCAAATCGGCTCGTGCAAGCGTTTCGCGATGCCTCTGGCCGAAACTCGGACAAGCGAGGAAGTCATCTGATGAGGTCAATGGTGAAGGTTTTGGTGCTGCGGCTGTGTTTCCTGCTGTGCTGTTCTGTCATGCTGTGCGGATGCGGCATGTTCGAATTCAACCCCAGGATGGACCTGGGCAGCAACTGGGTGTCCAAGGACGGCAAATCCGGAGAACAGCTCCAGGAAGACCAGCGCGAGTGCAAGCGGGAGGTCATGATCATGAACCCCCAGTTTTCGGGCCAGGGCGGAATGGGAGGCGGCTGGGACATGAACGACGTCAAGGCTTTCAACAACTGCATGCGAGCCAGGGGGTGGACGAAAGAATAGGCGGCTCACTGCGCCTTTTTGCCGCGAATGTATAGGGACCGCACGTTTCGAAGCGAATCGGGAAGCTGCGAGGGAGGGCCGGAAACGACCACGAAAGTGGCGGGCGAACCCGGCACGATCTGCCCGATTTCGCTTTCCAGCCCGAGCAGCCGGGCGCCTTCCACGGATGCGCTTCGCACCGCCTCCTCGATGCCGAACCCGGCCTCCACCAGGAGCTTCAGCTCCTCGATGAACGTTTCGGCGTGGAAGAGCCCGTAGCCTCCGGAATCGCTTCCCACGGCGATGGAGACTCCTGTGTTGCGCGCCGCGGAGATCTGTTCCAACTGGTGTTCCAGGTTCTTGGCCGCCGTTTGCGCCTCGATGCGGCCGGGCGGCGTGTGCCGCAGGAAAGCCTTCATGCTGGCGGCCGTCGGCACCCAGAAAATTCCCCGCTCCACCATTTTTTCCATGTTTTCCCGTCCCATGAAAAACCCGTGCTCTACGGAAGCACACCCGGCATCCACGGCGCCGGCCACCGGCAGGCACCCGTTGGCGTGCACCATGGTCTTCATGCCGCGGTTCAAGGCAGCCGCCACGGCGGCCGCCAGGTCGGCCCGTGCGAACTGGGGAGGCGTCTGGCGCCCGAATTCGGTCAGGCTGTTCAGGCCGGAATTGACGATTTTTACGTGATCGGCCGACGGGTTCCCGTCCCGGACGAAGTCGGCGAGAAAATGCCCCTCCACCGGTTTTGCTATCAGGTTACCGTAGCGGTCTTTGGCCCTCCAGCCGGTCCCGGCGGCCCTCAGTTGCGGCCGGAAATCCGGAGGCAGCCACTCCGTCCGGAACCGCAGCCCGTGCCCGGCCTTGTCCCCGCCGTCCCGCAGCGCCACGATGCCGTAAGAGCGGTATTTTGCCAGCCGCCGCTCCATCAGGGGCCTATTGCGCTCGAACGAATAGCCGAGCTGTTCGCGGCGGACCTGCGGATCGACCGTTCCCGAAAGTGTGAGGTGCACGTGCGCGTCCACCAGCCCGGGAACCAGGGTGCAGGTCGAAAAATCGTGAACCGCCGCTCCGACGGAGCCGCCTGTCCCGTCCGTCCCGGCATCTTCGACCGAAGACACCGTCCCGTTATCGACCCGGACCAGCACGCGCCGGCGAGCCGGTGCGCCGGTTCCGTCGATCATCCATCCCGCAAGGAGTGTAACGCTGTCGTTCATGTGGAAAGCTGTTCGCAAAAGGTGAGAGGGGGTCTTTTCGGCCGGTGCATCCATAGACGGTGGTTGGGGCTCGACGAGTCAGAGGGGAAGAAATTGGATTTTGTCGATTAAATCTTCCGGCTCCGCCGCCTTCGCAATCAATTCCAATTCATTGATGCATGCCCCGATTGAAATTCGGAGCTGGTGAACATAAATCAGCCCCACGAAGCGGGTATTTGCCTTTTGCCGTTTTACAGCCTCGGTGATAAGGTCGTCGTCTTGCGAGAACAGAACGCGCCCCAGTTCGGATGCGCGGTCCAGAAGCCCGGAATCGCTCAAGGTGTCCGCTTCGTCTTCGTGAGCGGTAATCACATCCACACCACGCAGGCGAAGCCCTACGGTGATGGATCTCGGAACATGATGGTCCATGTAGAGAGCTATGCCCATCAGATCAGTTTCTTTGCCTTCAAACGAGCTTCAAGAGACGAAGGACCCCGCTCGCGCCGTTTCTCATCCATAGCGCGCAATCTTCGCTCTATGTCCCTGTCCAGCTCTTCCTGATGGTCCCAGTAATAGGCCAGTGCCGAGTATATCTGCCCCAGGCTCAGGTAGGGGTGCTGGAAGTGCAGTTCCTCAGGACTCCATCCATAAGCGGCCCTTTCCAGGACAAGTTCGATTACCTTCATGTTCGTCCCGGCAATGGTCGGAATCCTGCGCTCATCGAGGACAACGTGCTGGTATTTCGTTTCAACGGAAACGGAAGGCATAGAAATTACCCCGCTTTACCTAATATTCATAATAACTTGGAACTTGATTGCAACTTATCACGCCGTTGCGGGATGCTCAACAGTTCTTTTGGACCTCAAGTTCAGGCGGCGGCGGGCACTCCACCTCGAAATCCGATCCGGTTGCCGGGTGGCGGAAGCGGAGGCGCAGGGCGTGCAGCAGGTAGCCGGCATCGCCGGGAAGTTTTTCGAAATCCTTTATGCCTCCTCCCGCCGCGTACAGGGGGTCCCCCACCAGCGGGTACCCGGCGGCTGCCAGGTGGATGCGGATCTGGTGCGGTCTTCCGGTTTCGATTCGAACCTCCAGAAGCGATGTGCCCGCCCGTGGTTCGAGGACCTTCACCCGGCTGACGGCGGGCTTGCCGCCGGGGCAGGCGGCGTGTACGGTTTTCAGCTTCGGGTGGAAAACGGGGCCGATCCGGGTGTCGATCACAAAATCCCGGGACGGAGGCACGCCTTCCGCCAGCGCCCGGTATGTCTTGGCCAGCTCACTCCTGCGTAGGGCCGCGCACAAGGCCGACCTGGCCGATGCCGTGCGCGCAAACAGCACGACGCCCGACGTCCCGCGCCCCAGGCGGTGAACGGGGACCGCCTCGGGCCGGCTCTTGCGGACGAGCGCCAGGAGCGTGTGTTCCAGAAAACCCCCGGCGGGAAGCGTCGGGAGCCCGCGCGGCTTTGCCACGGCAAGAATGTCCCGGTCCTCGTGAAGGATGGAAAAGGCGAGCGGAACGTCGGGTTCGTCCCAGGGCGGGCGGCGCCACACCAGCCACTGTCCGCCTTTCAAAATAGCATGGGCGGGGGCCGGTTTCCCGTCCAGCAGCACCTCGCCCGCTTCCAGCCGCTCCCGCCACTCGGTGCGGGAAGAATGGCCGTACCTGCCGGCAAGATAGGCCAGCACGGCGAGGCCGCTCCCTCGGCCGTCGATTTGTTCCCGGTATTCGAATCCGTTATTTTTGGCCAGTGTTTTCGCCTTTCAGCCGGAGCGCCCCGCCGGTCCGGGGCGGGGAGGGCTAGCGTTTCTTCCTTACTTCGAACTTGGCGAGCTTTTCATAGAACTGAACGATTCCGCTGTGGTCGTCGCCTCCCTTGCCGTCCACTTTCAGGGCCTGCATGATTTCCATGATCTGCCCGGTCAGGGGGAGGGGCACCCCGATTTCATGGGCGGTATCCAGGGCGTTGGCGAGGTCCTTGATGTGCAGCTCGATCCGGAATCCCGGCCGGAAGTCGCCGTTCAGCACCATGGGGGTCTTGAGGTCCAGCGCCGTGCTGCCGGCAAGCCCGCCCCGGATGGCCCGGTAGATCGTTTCGGGGTCCACCCCCGCCTTGGCCCCCAGCACGAGGGCTTCGGACATTGCGGCGATATTGAGCGCCACGATCACCTGGTTGGCGAGCTTGGTGGTGTTGCCGGCCCCCACGTCTCCGCACAGGACCACGGAAGTGCCCATTTTGCCCAGCATTTCGCAGCAGCGGTCGAAGACTTCCTTCTTCCCGCCTACCATGATGGAGAGCGTGCCCTCGATGGCCTTGGGCTCGCCTCCGCTGACCGGGGCGTCGAGCATCTCCACCCCCTTTTCGGCTGCCCTGGCCGCAATTTCCTTCGCTGCAAGGGGAGCGATGGAACTCATGTCCACGATCACGCTCCCCGCCGTCGCGCCTTCCAGGACGCCGTTCGGGCCCAGCACCACCTGCCGGACGTCCGGGGAATTGGGGAGCATGGTCACGATGACGCCGCATTTTTCGGCCACTTCCCGCGGCGACGAGGCGGCTTCGGCGCCCTTGGCGACCAGCTCCCGCACCGCCCCCTGGCTCCTGTTGTGGACCACCAGTTGGTATCCGGCCTTCAAAAGGTTTGCCGCCATCGGTTTGCCCATGATTCCCAAACCGATAAATCCCGTTTTCATCTTTATCGCTCCTCGATTCGCTGATGTATTTGTCCGGAGACGGGACTATACTGCCGGTTGCATTTGGCAGTCAAGGAACCGGCCCGTCCGGTGCGCCGGTGCGCCTTTACCGCGTGGAACGGTGCCCGTGCCGGTATAATATAATCCGAAATCTTCCAACCAAATACCACAACGAGGTTTTACGGTGCTCAAATTCTGTGCGAACCTGACGATGCTTTTCGGCGAGGCGGATTTCCTCTCGCGTTTCAAGCTGGCGGCCGAAGCCGGGTTTACCGGGGTCGAATACCTCTTCCCCTATCCCTGGGAAAAGGACCGGCTGGTCGAACTGCTGGGAAGGTACGGTCTGGAGCAGGTCCTGCATAACCTCCCGGCGGGCGACTGGGCGGCGGGGGAGCGGGGCGTCGCCTGCATTCCGGGCCGGGAGCAGGAATTCCGGGACGGCGTGGGGCTGGCCCTGGAATACGCAAAAGCGCTGGGGTGCCGGCAGTTGAACTGCCTCGCCGGCCTCCTTCCGGCGAACGTGTCCCGCGAAAAAGCGTTCGCAACCCTTGCGGAAAACCTTCTCTTCGCCGCAAGGGCCCTGGACGGGGAGGGCATACGCTTCCTGATCGAGCCCCTGAACAGCGTGGACATGCCCGGCTTCAGCGTGGTGCATACCGCCGATGCGCTGGAGCTCATCCGCGAGATCGGGCACCCGAACCTCTGGATCCAGTACGACGTCTACCACATGCAGATCATGGAGGGGAACCTCACCCGGACCATCGTGTCCAACCTCGACCGGATCTCCCACATACAGGTCGCCGACAACCCCGGCCGCAACGAACCGGGAACGGGCGAAATCAACTACCCGTACCTGCTGAAATCGATCGAGGCCGCGGGCTACGACGGGTGGATCGGCTGCGAGTACAAGCCCGCTGCCGGAACGATGGAAGGGCTGGGATGGATCGAGGTCTGCCGGGCGGCATCCGGTTCGGGTGGGTTCCGGTAAGCTATTGAAATATTAGAAGCGTTCATGAACGAACAAGCCAAAAAGACGCTGGAAAGGATTTTTGCGGCGGGTCTTGCCGCCGTGGACCCCGAAGAAGCCGTGATGCGCCACCTCGATCTGCGGGGCGGGGAACTGCGGGTCGGCGGCCGGCGTTACGATCTCGACCGGTTCGAGAGGATTTTCGTCACCGGGTTCGGCAAGGGCACGGCGCCCATGGCAAGGGGGATCGAACGGGTGCTGGGAGACCGCCTGGCCGGGGGCTGGATCACCGTCAAGTACGGCCACGGGCTGCCCCTGGAAAAGATCCGGGTGATGGAAGCCGCCCACCCGGTGCCCGACCGGGCCGGCGTGGAAGCTACCCGGTTTGTCCTGGAACGCCTGCGGGACTGTACGGAAAAAGACGTGGTCTTTTGCGCGCTTTCGGGCGGAGGCAGCGCGCTTTCCCCGGCTCCCCGCCCGCCTGTCGCACTGGCCGAAAAGCAGGAGGCCACCCGGCTCCTTCTGGAATGCGGAGCGACCATCCACGAAGTCAATACTTTGCGAAAGCACCTGTCCCTGGCCAAGGGGGGACAGTTCGCAAAGCTGGCCTGGCCGGCCACGGTGATATCCCTCATCCTCTCGGACGTGGTGGGAGACAGCCTGGACGTGATCGCCTCGGGCCCCACCGTCGCCGATCCGAGCACCTTTTCCGACTGCATGCGAATTGTCGCAAAGTACGATCTCGGCCGCAAGCTGCCTGCATCGGTGATGAAGCTTTTGAGTGACGGCGCGGGCGGCCTGGCCGAAGAAACTCCCAAACCGGGCGATGCGGTGTTCGAACGGGTGCAAAACGTCATCGTGGGAAGCAACCGGGAGGCGCTCGCCGCATCGGCGCGCGAGGCCGAACGGCTCGGCTACCGGCCCGTGGTCCTGTCTTCATTCATCCAGGGCGAGGCCGCGGAGGCGGCCCGGGTTTTTGCCGCCATCGGGAAGGAAATCGTGGAATCGGGCCACCCGGTTCCGGCGCCGGCCTGCATCCTGGCCGGGGGTGAAACGACGGTCACGGTGCGGGGAAACGGAAAAGGAGGCCGAAACCAGGAACTTGCCCTGGCCGCGGCCATCGCCCTGGAGGGGTGGCCGAAAATAGC
>LUZZ01000395.1 GCA_001603845.1 Syntrophobacterales bacterium Delta_01
TCGTCCCTGTCTTTCCGTGCGCGCTTGCGCTTGATGATCGGTAACGAATAATGGCGGGAAAATACGATGTAATCGTTGTGGGGGCCGGGCACGCCGGCTGCGAGGCCGCGCTGGCTTCGGCGCGGCTGGGCTGCAGGACGCTCGTCCTTTCCATCTACCTGGATACAGTGGCCCAGATGCCGTGCTCGCCGTCGATCGGCGGGATCGGCAAGGGACACCTGGTGAGAGAAATCGACGCCCTGGGTGGCGAAATGGGCCGGGTGTCCGACGTGACCGCGATCCAGTTCCGGTGGCTCAACACCAAGAAGGGGCCGGCCGTTCGCGGTACCCGCACCCAGAACGACAAGGTGCGTTACCGCACGGAGATGAAGCACCGGATGGAACTTCAGCCGGGGCTGGACCTCAAACAGGCCCTGGTCGAATCGCTGCTGGTGGAAAACGGCAGGGTCACCGGCGTCATCGACCAGTACGGCGTGTTCTACGAGGCCCCGGCGGTGGTGCTGGCCACCGGGACCTTTCTGCACGGCTTGGTGCACATCGGCCGGTCCCGCATCCAATCGGGCAGGGCGGGGGAGTTTGCGTCCTATGCCCTGGCGGACCAGCTAAAGGAGCTGGGGTTTACCGTCGGGCGGATGAAAACGGGCACCCCGGCGCGCATCCACCGCCAGAGCATCGATTTCAGTGCCTTCCGGGTGCAGGGGGGCGACCCCGATCCGCGGCCTTTTTCTCTTTTCACCGACAGCATTCCGCTGCCCCAGATCGCCTGCCACATAGGGCGTACCACGGAACGCACGCACGAAATCATTCGGCGCCACATCGACCTTTCGCCCCTGTACAACGGGTCGATCCAGGGGGTTTCCGCCCGGTACTGCCCGTCCCTCGAAGACAAGGTGATGAAGTTTCCGCACAAGGATTTCCACCAGATCATCCTCGAACCCGAGGGGCTGGACACCGAGGAAATCTACGCCAGCGGCACCGGCAACTCGCTTCCCGTCGAGGTCCAGCTCCAGTTGATCCATTCCGTGCCGGGGCTCGAACACGCGGAGGTGATGCGGCCCGCCTACGCCATCGAATACGATTTCGTGCAGCCCACGCAGCTCTACCCCACGCTGGAGACCAAGCCGGCCGAGGGGCTCTTTTTCGCCGGCCAGATCAACGGCACTTCCGGCTACGAGGAGGCGGCGGCGCAGGGGATCTGGGCGGGGATCAACGCGGCGTTGAAAGTCCAGAAACGGCCCCCCTTCCTCCTGGGCCGCTCCGAGGCTTACATCGGCGTCATGGTGGACGACCTGGTGACACGGGGCACCAACGAACCTTACCGCATTTTTACGTCCAGGTCCGAGTACCGGCTCCTGCTGCGGGAAGACAACGCCGATTTGCGGCTCCTGGAGCACGGCTATCGCCTGGGCCTGCACCCGGCTTCGGTTTACCGGGAACTGGTCGAGCGGCGTGAGGCGGTGCGAGGCGAGTTGGAACGGCTGCGAAAGACTTTCGTCAGGCCCTCCGGGGAAGCGAACGCCGTTCTTGCCAAGAAGGGCTCCAACCCGCTCGAAGAGCCCGTGTCGCTCGACAAGCTTTTGAAGCGTCCCGAACTTTCCTACGACGATATCCGGGAGTTGGGAGGAAGCGACGGGGCGCTTTCCGCGCGCGTCCGGGAGCAGGTGGAAATCGAGTGCAAGTACGAGGGGTACCTGCGCCGCCAGGAGGCCGAGGTGAGCAAGTTCAACCAGATGGAAGAAATGCACATTCCGTCCGATTTCCCCTACGACCGCGTGCCCGGCCTCTCGATCGAAGTCCGGCAAAAACTGAGCACCGTGCGGCCGGTTTCCATCGGCCAGGCGTCGCGGATTCCAGGCATGACCCCCGCGGCGATATCGGTGCTGATGGTTTATCTCAAAAGATTTCGGGAATTATCCGGCGATGTGGAAAGTGCTGCTTAAAAAGTACAAATTCTTAAAAGATTAATCTTGCGCAAATTGGAGTTTACATATAGTATAGCCTAGGTTTCTCGTAATACTACTTTCCGGTTTCCCTGCTCCGAACGCTCACAAAGGGGAAGAAAGATGGAGGGGAAGAACGATAAGGATTTCATAGCGACTCTGCGGGACCACGGCCTCCAAGTTACCTACCAGCGGCTTGCGATATACCAGGCGCTCTACTACACGAAGGACCACCCGAGCGCCGAAGTGATTTACCAGCAGGTCAAAAAACGATTCCCGATGATTTCCCTGGGCACGGTATACAAAACTCTGGAAAAATTCTACGAAGTCGGCCTGATTCAGAAGGTGAGCCCTATAACCGAAGTGGCGCGCTATGACGCCAAAATGGGCACTCACCACCATCTGGTGTGCCTGGCATGTCAGTCGATCCAGGACGTCGAATGTGTGATCGGAGAACCGCAGATCACGGTTCCGGACAAGCACGGGTTTCAGGTGGTAAGGCAACAGGTTGTCCTCCAGGGCTATTGCCCGGCTTGCAAACCGCCCGATAGCGACCCTACCTAGCCACGATTTTTTTTAAGCCTGAGGGTCTGAAGATCCTGCTAAGCAAAGAGAAGAAAGCTTTGGTACGTCTTTTCGCGCCGCGTCCGGTTGACCGGCACGAGTTGCGGGTTTCGCTCCTGCAGGGTTTTGTATCGTAAAAACGCGGCCTTTGAGACCGTCCGCACGCGAAGGTGCGAAATCGGCGAAGAGGAAAAGAATCGGGGACAGGGCGACCTGGGGCCGCAGGCATCCGGACTGCCGGTAATGCGGTAAGAGTGCATTCTCGGGCCGGTGCACACCATTGGTGCTGTACGGTGGGCAAGGCTTCATCGTGCCCACCGTCCGCAGAAAAGCGGAAGAGGTGGTGAGCACCCAAAAGCCGTGCCCACCCACCATGCGAAGCCCATTCGCACCGGCGGCGAATCCGGCGGGCGGCAACGGATGGAACACAGCCTCTAAGCCGACGTCCCCCGACTTCGCCTGGTTTTTCGCGATCTTGCGTGAAACCCTACGCTATTCCTTCTTCAAGATCACCACTTCCACCTTGCCTTCCAGGGCTTTCTTGAATTGCTTGGCGTCCTCATCGGAGCCCACGATTGCGCCGTAGTGCATGGGGATGGCGACCTTGGGGTTGATGGCCTGGGCGGCCGTCACGGCCTCATCGGCCGTCATCACGTAGGTGCCGGACACGGGCAGGAAGGCGATGTCCACGTTCAGCGCCTTCATTTCCGGGATGAAATCGGTGTCTCCCGCGTGGTAGTAGCGAACGCCGTCGATGGTCACGATGAAAGAAAGCATTCCGGCGTGCCTGGGGTGGAAGTCCTTGTTGGTGTTGTAGGCGGGGTGGACTTCGATGTTCACGCCCTTGACGGTCAGCCTGTCTCCCGGCGCAACCACCTTGACCTCCCCGCTGTATTTTACGGCCGAGTCTTTATCCGTCACGATCACCGTGTCGTCTTTACGGACCTTGGCCACGTCTTCGGGCGAATTGTGGTCGAAGTGGTCGTGGCTGATGAGGATCAGGTCGGCCGGCTTGGAAG
>LUZZ01000396.1 GCA_001603845.1 Syntrophobacterales bacterium Delta_01
CCTGAAGCTGGCTACCTACGCCCGGACCGACCGGGAGCAGCTCGAAAGCGACTACGAGCGGGTGTTCTCCCTGTTTCCGCGCCTTGCCGACCGGAGGACGCAGCGGGGGGACCTGCTGAGCGGCGGCGAGCAGCAGATGCTGGCGATAGGCCGGGCGTTCATGAGCGGGGTGCGGTTCGTCCTGCTCGACGAGCCCTCGATGGGGTTGTCGCCGCTGCTGATGCTCGAACTGTTCAAGGTCCTCAAGGCCCTGAACGAGAGCGGGACCACCATCCTGGTGGTGGAGCAAAACGCCCGCATCGCCTTGAAGTATGCCCACCGCGCCTATGTGCTGGAAGCCGGGAAGATCGTCCTGGAAGGCGATGCGCCCGACCTGGCCAAAAACGCCGATATCCAGAAAGCGTACCTGGGATGAGGCGGTTGCGGGGGTGTGTGCTGCCAGTTACCGGTTGCGAGTTGATGGTTGCGGGTATAGACTGCGGGTGCCGGACAGGGAAACGGATCGAAAAAGATTAAAAGCTTGTTCGCAAATGTAGGATGTAGGGGGATACGGTAAAGGCGGTTGTCGTCCAAAGCCAAAATTTCAGCAGGAGGCCGCCAATAGTACGGACTACGCCCCTCCCTTGGTGGGAGGGGATGGGGGAGGGGGTCGTCAGTGCCAGGAAATACGACACCCTCCCCTAACCCTCCCATCGCAGGGAGGGGGATTTCCGTTCGTTCCACTATTGATGAACCTTAATGTCCTTTTGGGCAGCAGTTCCTTTTACCGTGCCCGCCATCCCGGTATCGGATAAAGAAACGGCGGGCGCGGCAAAGCCGTGCCCACCCCTGCATCCAGGGGCTTCCGACTTGACGACGAGATTCAGACCAGGGGGGCGATACAGGGGAAAAGAGTTTTTGAGCCGGCACCCCGCATCTCGCAACCCGTGACAGGGCGACGATGAGTACTCTCAATATTTTGATATGCGACGGATTGGATGAAAGCGGGCTTTCAGTTTTTCGGTCGGTTCCCGGGGTGCGCGTGGATGTCCCCGACCAGCTCGGGGCCGAGGCCATAAAGGAAATCCTTCCCGATTATGACGCCATGATCGTGCGGAGCCGCACGAAGGTGAAGGCGGATATGATCGCCACCGCGCCGCGGCTCAAGGTGATCGGCCGGGCAGGCACCGGGGTGGACAACATCGAAGTGGAAGCGGCAAGCGACCGGGGCATCCTGGTGATGAACACGCCGGGGGCCAACGCGGTGGCCGCCGCCGAACACACCATGGCGATGATGCTGGCCCTGGCGCGCCACATCCCGCAGGCCACCCAGTCCATGCGGGAAGGCCTGTGGGAGAAGAAAAAGTTCATGGGGACCGAGCTTTTCCACCAGACGCTGGGAATCATCGGGCTGGGGAAAATCGGCTCCATCGTGGCCGACCGGGCGCTGGCCATGAAAATGGATGTCCTGGCCCACGACCCCCACATCGTGCCGGAGATGGCGGCGGTGCTGGGGGCCGAATACGTCTCCCTGGACGACCTGTTCGCCCGGTCCGATTTCATCACCGTGCACACGCCGCTCACCGCCGAAACCCGGCGGATCATCAACCGCGAGTCGCTGGCCAAAACCAAGCCCGGGGTGCGCGTCCTGAACTGCGCGCGCGGAGGGCTGATCGACGAGGAAGCGCTCTACGAATTCATTTCGAACGGCCACGTGGCGGGAGCGGCGCTGGACGTTTTCGAAAAGGAACCTCCGGCCGGGAACCCGCTCCTGGGCCTGAAGCAGGTTATTTTCACCCCGCACCTGGGGGCGTCCAGCTTCCAGGCGCAGGAAAACGTGTCGCGGGCCATCGCGTCGCAGATCCTGGATTACCTCCAGCGGGGGCTGATCCGAAACGCCGTGAACTTTCCGTCCATCAGCGTGAAGGACTACGATAAAATCCGGCCCTACCTCATCCTGGCCGAACGGCTCGGGCACCTCCAGGGCCAGCTCTGCCGGCAGATCCAGAAGCTCGAAATTGTCTACCGGGGCCCGGACTTCCAGGAAATCCCCACCCAGCCCCTCACCCAGACCGTGATCAAGGGGCTGCTCGACCCCATCATGGCCGAAAAGGTGAACCTCATCAACGCGCCGCTTCTTTTGCGGCAGCGCCAGATCGAGCTTACCGCCACCACCACCTCGGAGTCCAAGGGGTTCACGGGCGAAATCACCGTGCGCGCCAAGAGCAAAGACGAGGAATACTCGGCGTCCGGCACGGTGCTTCCTGGAAGTGAAATCCGGCTCGTCCAGTTGAACAACTACCGGCTGGAAGCCGAATTGGAGGGCATCAACCTCATCATCCAGAACATGGACAAGCCGGGCACCATCGGCATTATCGGCACCACCCTGGGCGACTACAGCGTCAATATCGCCAACATGCACCTCAGCCGCACCCGCGAACGGGACAAGGCGATCGCCATCATCCGCGTGGACAACGAGGCCCCGCCCGAAGCGGTGGAGGCATTAAAGAAGCACCCGCATATCATCCTGGTCAAGCAGGTGAAGATCTGAGCCGGGAATGATCCCCATTCAACGGCTCCTCAACAGGATACGCTGGGATGAAGAGTTCGGCCGGGGATCGTTTGAAATCGGGTACCTGGACCACGTGGCGCGACGGGTGGTGCGCATCCCGTTCAGCAGGCTGCATTTCGAGGAGGGCGACCGGTTTTCGTTCGAGCTGGAAGACGAGACGGGCGAAAGAACGGTGGTCCCTTTCCACCGCGTCAGGGAAGTGTACCGGGACGGCATCCCGATCTGGCGCCGGGAGGCCTGAACACCTCCGGGAAATGGTGGATGGGCACGGCGTCATCGTGCCCATCGTTCCGACCGGGAGGCCGGGGAGTGCAAAAAGAAGGGCTGTTGCCCAAGACCAAAATTCCAGTAGGAGGCCGCTAAAAGTGCGGACTACTCCCTTCCCTTGGCGGGAGGGGCAGCAATGTTGTTGACTTTAAACTCCTCCCCCTTTGATGGGGGAGGCAGGGTGGGGGTGAAAAACTGTGCGATATCAACACCCTCCCCTAACCCCTCCCATCGCAGGGAGGGGGATTTTCGTTCCTTCCACCATTGATGAACTTCCATGTACTTTGGGGCAACAGCCCCGGAGACCGTGTCCACCGCCTCGTGACCGCCGCTACGTATACGGGCAGGAAGAACCTCCCTGTTTGCACTCGGTGCAGCGTTCGCGCATTTCCCCCTTCGGAAGCTTCGCGCAGGCCTCGTCGGGGACTTCCACGCTGAAGGTGGACATCAGCCTTTTCACGGCCCCGCCGCACTTCGGGCACTCCACCGGCTCGCCTTCGCCGATCAGGAGCCGCTCGAACACATTGCCGCACTCTTTGCACCTATATTCGTAAAGTGGCATCGTATTTCCTTTCGGGGGCTACAGCGGTACAAAATACGATTCCGCTGGATCGGCCAGAACGTCCCCGTCGCCCAGGGACCGTTCTTTGGGGATGCCAAGCTTCCCGTTGTCACAAATTTTACAAAATTCGAGCGTGCAGAACTCCGCGCCGTGGGGCACGCTTCCGCCTTCCAGTTCGCATTCTTTTCCTACCGAGCTGAGACTTTTCATTTTACCGCACCTGCCTTACGCCAAAATCGGGCGGGCCGGGGTATGGAGGCCCGCCGCCGCAAGATCGGTTTTAAACCACCCTTACCTCATAAGAGGTTAAACATTTCGCGCGACGGATTCAAATCGAAGCATTCCAGGCCCCGTGCGGCTTTCGGCAAATTGCTCTTGGCTTCCGGACGGCAGTCCTGTATGGTCGCAACCACACGGCGGCCCCGCTCTCCGGCGGGGCTTATTTTCGGAGGAAAACCGGCGCGGAAGCGCCGGAGGACGAATTGGTGAAAACGGATACGCTCGATTTCAAATACTGTTTTTTTCTCATCCTGCTCTGCCTTGCCTTCTATCTGCCGGGAATCAAGGCCATGCCGCCCGTGGACCGGGACGAGGCGCGGTTCGCCCAGGCCACGCGGCAGATGGTCGAAAGCGGCGATTACGTCCGCATAAACTTCCAGGACCAGGCCCGGAACAAAAAACCCATCGGCATTTACTGGCTCCAGGCGGCATCCGTCGTTCTTTCCGGGACCGCCGGGTCGCGGGAAATCTGGCCCCACCGGGTGCCTTCGCTCCTGGGGGCCATGGCGGCCGTGCTGTTCACCTTCGGCATCGGCCGGCGGCTTTTCGACCGGAAGACCGCGTTTTTGGGGGCCGCTTTCTGCGCCGGTTCCCTGCTTTTGACCATCGAAGCCCACCTGGCCAAAACCGACGCGGTGATGCTGGCGACCATCGCGGCATCCCAACTGGGGCTCAGCCGGTATTACGTGCGGCCCGACCCGGATACCCCCGTGGGGCCGGGGGCCTTCTGGCTGTTCTGGGGCGGGCAGGCGCTGGGCATCCTGATCAAGGGCCCCATCCCGCCCATGGTGAGCCTGCTGACCATCCTGGGCCTGTTTGCGGCGGACAGGAACCTCAAGTGGCTCAAGGGCATCCGGCCCCTTCGCGGCCTGCTGCTGGTCGCCGCCGTGGCCAGCCCGTGGCTCATCGCCATCGGGGTTGCCACCAAGGGCGCTTTCTACCAGGGGGCGCTGGGCAAGGACCTGTTCTCGAAAGTGGCTTCCGGGCAGGAATCGCACGGCTTTCCGCCCGGCTACTACCTGCTGCTGGTCTGGGCGACCTTCTGGCCCGCGTCGTCTTTCCTGGTCCCAGGGCTGTGGAGGGCGTGGAAGCTGAGGTCTTCTCCCGCCGTCAGGTTCTGCCTGGCGTGGATCGTCCCCGTGTGGCTGGTTTTCGAGCTGGTGCCCACCAAGCTCCCCCACTACGTGCTGCCCACCTGGCCCGCCCTGGCCCTGCTCGCGGCGGCGGCCGTCGTTTCCGCTTCGGCGCAGCCGGGTGCCGAACCGCGCGAAAAACTGGTGCGGCTGGGGTTCATTCCCTATTCTCTGGTGGTTTTGTGCCTGGGATTTGGACTTTCCGCGATCCCGTACCTGCTGGAGGGGCGGATCACTCCGCTCACCTTGGTCCCGGCCGCGGCGTCCGTCCTGGCCGCGGCGGTCATGACCGGGCAGTCCCTGAAGTCCCGGTTCATTTCGGCGGCCGGCGTGGCCGTTGCCGGGTCCTGGCTCGTCCTGGCCCCGGCCTTCCAATTCGTGGTTCCGGGCACCGACGCTTTGTGGCTCAGCCGGAGCGTCGCTTCGGCCGTACACCGGATCGGCCACCAGGGCGGATCGGACCCTCCGGTGGCTTCGGCCGGTTACCACGAACCGAGCCTGGTCTTTTTGCTCGGTACGCGAACGGTATTGACTTCTCCTTCGGGGGTTGCTCAAATCCTCAAGGAAAATCCCCGTGCCCTGGCCCTGGTGAGCGGCCGCGAGGAACAGGCGTTCCGGCGTGAGACCGTCCGGCTGGGCCTGGAAGTCGCCGTCCTGGAAAGCATCGAAGGCGTCAACTACTCGCACGGGAAAAAAACGGCCCTCAAACTCTACGGCGTCATGCCGGGGCAAAGCGTGGGGCTGCGCTAGGAGTTTTTACCATGGGACAAGCCGGAATCGACCTTTCGATCGTGATTCCCGTAAAGGACGAAGCCGAAAATATCTCCGCCGTGGCGGCTGAAATCAATTCCGTCATGGACCGGCAGGGCCGCGCGTGGGAATGCATCTGGGTTGACGACGGTTCGACCGACCGGAGCCTGGAAATCATACGCGGGCTTTGCGCCGCCCACCCCCGGCACCGCTTCATTTCGTTCGAGAAAAATTTCGGCAAGGCCGCGGCCCTCATGGCGGCGTTCGAAGAAGCCGGGGGGGCGCTCATCGCCATGATGGACGGGGACGGGCAAAACGACCCGGCGGATATCCTACCCCTTGCGGACATGATCGAATCGGGCGCCGCGGACATGGTGAACGGATACCGCGCGAGAAGGAAAGACAACCTGGTGCGCAAGATATCCTCTCGCATCGGAAACGCCTTCCGCAACCGGGTCACGGGCACGACGGTACGGGATGCGGGGTGCGGCTTCCGGGTGTTTCGCCGGGAATGCGTGCGCTCGCTCCCGGTGTTTGCGGGCATGCACCGGTTTTTGCCCACCCTGGCCGTGCTCAAGGGGTTCCGGCTGGCCGAAGCCCCGGTGAACCACCGCCCCCGGATGAGCGGAAAGAGCAAGTACTCCATCAACAACCGCCTCTGGGTGGGCCTGGCCGATACGTTCGGCGTCCTGTGGCTCCAGAAAAGGGCCGTCACCTACAGGATCGCCGCGAGGTCCGGCGAGGGGCCGCCGGCGAGCGGCGGGCGCCGCGACCCATGAAGTTCATGACTTTCAGGGGCGCGGGCTTCCTGGGCCTGGCGGTGATTCCGGCCTGCATCGCTTCCTATTTTCTCCTGGACGTCCCGGCCCTGCACTGGTTCGGCTCCATTCCCGGCCCCGTGCGGTCCGCCTTCGGGCTCATCACCTACCTGGGGCTTTCCACGCCGTATCTTATCGGCTCGACCCTGGTCTTCCTATGGTTCCGGCTGGCCGACCGAAAACCCCGCTTGTCCAACGCGGCGCTTTTTGTCTTTTCGTGCGTGGCGGCAGGCGGAATCGCAAACGACATCGTAAAATTCCTGGTCGGAAGGTCCCGGCCCAAACTGCTCCTGCAGTCCAACATCTACGATCTGAATCCTTTTTCGTTCGGATACGCCTACAACTCGTTCCCGTCGGGCCACGCCAACACGGCGGTGGCCTTCGCGCTGGCGCTTTGCATCGTCTCGGGCAGGTGGAAGGCGGTCTACATTGTGGCCGCCCTGGCCGTCATGGTCAGCCGCGCGGTGATTGGAGCCCATTTCGCAGGCGACGTGGTGTTCGGAGCCTACCTGGCGCTGGTGATGACCCTGGTGGTGAGATCGGCCTTCGAAAAAGCGGGACTCGATCTTCCACGCAAGGATGCAGCGTAAAAGCGCGAGGGGGGCCTTGCCCCCGCGCCTCCACGCCGTTTCGCGGCTCAGTTCAAGGAAGGACGGGGGAAATCATGCTCCCGCGTTTTTTCCTAAAAAATTCCCGATAGTGGAAGCCAGCCTGGTCTCGGAACCCCGGTAAAAATGATCGCAGGACGGCAGAATTTCCACGGCGGCGCCCGCGCGCTGCCCGGCAAGCCAGCCGGAAAGCGATGCCTTGCGGCAGAAATCGTCCTGTTCTCCGATGGTGATGAGCGTCGGCAGGCCGGGGAGTTCCAGGCCGTCGAAGGAAAGAAAATCCAGGGGAGGCGAAACCAGGCACAGGAGCCCGCTTTCCAGCCCCAGCCGCAGGGCCTTGAGCACGACCCACGCCCCGTAGGAGTAGCCGGCAAAATCCACCACGCCGGGATGGCGTTCGGCGAGGTATTCCTTTATGGCGGCCAGGTCCGTGGCTTCCTGATCGCTTTGTCCCGTGGCGCCTCCGCTCGCCCCCACCCCGCGGAAGTTGAAGCGAAGCGTCCCCCAGCCGCGTTCGGCAAAAGCGTGCTGCATGGTCCCCACCACGGTGCTGAGCATATTCCCGCCGTAGGGCGGATACGGGTGGCACAAAACGGCGGTGCGGCCGTTTCGGCCCTCCTGGAAAAGACCTTCCAGCGTTATTTTCCCATTTTCAACGGGTATTCGAACGGCAATTTCAGGCATATACAAAGTCCTTATCGAGCATCCAGTATCGAGCATCAAGCGTCCGGAACCGGCAGCCGGGGCCGCCAGGCATTATCTTTATCAGTATACCGCATCCGTGCGAAAAGGAGGCCGTTTGTTCGCGAAGCGTTTCAAAACCGCTCTGGCCCTCAGCGGGGGGTCCGCCCGAGCCCTTTCTCATCTCGGCGTGCTGGAAAGAATCGAACGGGAAAAGATCCCGGTGGACATGATCGTGGGCTCCAGCATGGGCGCCGTCATCGGCGGCCTCTACGCCTACTACCGGGATTCGGCGACGGTGGCCGACAGGCTCCGGCGGGTGTTCCAAAGCGAGCTGTTCGTCAAGGCCGCCTCGCTGGTGGCCGAGGACACCGCGCATCCCGTCGGTACCGACCGGTTTTTCAACCGCTTCATGTGGCTGTTCCGGAAGGGGTTCTACTACACCCACTCCATGCTCCACACCGCCCTGGTTTCCGAAGACCTCTACGAGGAAATCATCGGGACCCTGGTGCCCGACACCCTGATCGAGGACCTGCCCATCCCGTTCGCGTCGGTGGCCATGGACCTCCTGTCGGGCGAAGAGATCGTGATTGCGAAAGGCCCGCTCAGGAGGGCGCTTGCCGCCAGTTCTGCCATTCCGGGGATTTTGCCCGTAGTGGAAATCGACGGGCGGCCGCTGGTGGACGGCGGCTGGGTGGACAACGTTCCGGTGGCGCCGGCCATCGCCCTCGGAGCCCATTTCGTAATCGCCGTGGACGCCACCCTCGAAATGTCGGGCATGGCCGACACTCCGCAGTCGGCGATGGAGATCGTTTTCCGGTGCAACGAGATCACCCGGATCGTTTTGACCCGGCACCGCAAGTCCCACGCGTGATCATCTGCCCCGAAACGGGCCAGCTCTTCTGGGCCGATTTCAGCGCCCTGGACCGGTGCGCGGAAGCCGGAAGGCTGGCCTTCGACAAGCAGTCCTGGGACATCCTGAAAAAAGGCGCCCTGAGGCGTACCTTAACCCTGCGCGGCCTCATCCACCCCGCCCGCCTGGGGGAGTGGCGGCACCCGTTTTCCATTTTCTGACCCGCCCGGACCGCCCGTGGAGACATCGCCGCCCGGCGGGCCGCAGGGCCGGGAAACAGGACTGGAGGCAGGTAATGCGACCGGCCGGCATCATCATGGATGTTCCCGGACCTATTTGTAGTGGCGGTTTGAGCCCTTTGTCTGTATTCTTCCGATGACTGCTGACGATAGAATTTTCGTCATCGTGCCTGGCCACAACGCCGATACATAGAAGTGAATCCCGGCTTCCCAGGAAGAACGACTTCACATCTTTTTTCGAGGCCACGAAAGATGAAATTTTCGGTCATCATACCCGCTTACAATGCCGAATCCACGTTGCCCGGTTTATTGGATTCCCTTTCGAAACAAAAGCATCCGGAAGATTTCGAAGTAATCGTCGTGGACGATTTCTCGACTGATTCCACGCTCGATATTTGCCGTCGCTTCGGGATAAACTTCATCGCATGTACGGAAAACGCCGGGCCCGCAAGTTGTAGAAACCTTGGTGCGTCTCGTGCGGCCGGAGAGTTCCTGATCTTTACGGACAGCGACTGCGTGGTCTCACCCGATTGGAT
>LUZZ01000397.1 GCA_001603845.1 Syntrophobacterales bacterium Delta_01
ATTAAAAACAAGTATTTGGTCGGATCTGTGTTTTAATACTCTAAACTGATTCCAAAAGCGAGTCAATTCCGCAGTTCACCTGCTTTCATGGAGAATTATTCCTCCAGCGTCCGCTCGGTCGGCAATCGACAAGAGCCGGGCTCCATGCTGCGCGCAACCGGTTTGCAATCGTTTTTTGAATTTGAAAAGGGGGAATCGATGTCGAGAGGTACCGTAAACAAGGTCATTCTGGTGGGGAGATTGGGGCAGGACCCGGACATTCGCTACAGTGCCGGCGGGGTTGCGGTGGCAAAGTTCAGCCTGGCGACCAACGATGCGGTTTCGGCCGGCGAGGGCAAGTGGGAGGAGCGCACCGAGTGGCACCGGATTGTCACCTTCGGCAAGACCGCCGAATTCTGCGGCAACTACCTCAGCAAAGGCCGGCAGGTGTACGTGGAGGGCAGTCTCCGCACCAACCAGTGGGAGGACGCCCAGGGACAAAAGCGGTACACCACCGAAATCGTGGCGCGGGACATCCAACTGCTGGGCAGCGCGGAAGGGCAGTCGCAGTCCCAGGGCCAGGGACAGGGGCAGAACCAGGGACAAGGGCAGAACCAGGGACAAGGGCAGAACCAGGGCTACGGCCAGGGCCAGTGGCAGGGGCAGGGCCAGCAGAGCCAGCGGCCGCCGGCATCGGCCGGAAGACAGGTGTCGGAAGAGCTTCCCCCGCATCCCGGCCCGCCCGATGACGATATTCCTTTTTAAAGAAATCGGCCCGCCGCGGTCATGGGCGTCGCGTCGGAGCGGTGCCTGGAGTTCGGGAACCGGCGGGGGGGGTGGAGGGACTAACGGCGAGGGACAATGAATTCGCATGACGATACCGCGATCGGCATCGACCTGGGGGGGACGAAAACCGAAATCGCCCTGGTGGATTCCGCCGGCAATATCCAATCGAGAAGACGGGAGCCCACCGATGCCGCGGAAGGATACGCCGCTCTCAGGGAGCGGGTCGTAGCGGCGGTGCGGCGGATGCTGGAGGAGATCTCCCGTCCGCCCCGTGCGATCGGCATAGGGATGGCCGGCCAGGTCCAGCCGGAAACCGGTGTCGTCATCTTTGCGCCGAACCTTCGCTGGGAAAACGTCCCGCTGCGCTCGGACCTGGAAAGCGCCCTCGGGTTGCCGGTGGCGATCACCAACGACGTCAGGGCCGCCTGCTGGGGCGAATGGCTCTACGGGGCGGGGCGGGGCTGCGACGACCTGGTGGCCGTTTTCGTGGGCACCGGGATCGGGGGCGGCGTCATCTCGGGGGGGCGTGTGCTTGAGGGGTGCAGCAACACGTTCGGCGAAATCGGGCATATCACCGTTGACCTCGACGGCCCGGCCTGCCATTGCGGAAACAGGGGCTGCCTGGAAGCCCTGGCCGGCGGATGGGCGATTGGGAGGCAGGCCCGCGATGCCGTGAAAGCCGCTCCCAGCGAAGGCCACGTGCTGTTGCAGCTTTCCGACGGGCGCATCGGGGACATTTCGGCCAAGACAGTGGTGCAGGCGCTTCGCCGGGGTGATCCGCTGTCCGCACGAATCATGGAAAAGGCCGTGGAAGCTCTCGGCGCCGGCGCGGTCGGCATCGTGAACGCTTTCAACCCCTGCCGGCTCATCCTGGGCGGAGGCGTCGTCGAAGGTTACCCGGAAATGGTCGACAGGATCGAAAAGGAAGTCCGCCGCCGGGCGCTGGGGGCCGCCACCGCGAAACTCGAAGTAACCAGGGCGCGGCTGGGAAAAGACGCCGGCGTGATCGGGGCGGCCGCGTTCGCGCTTCATGCGCCGAGCGGAGCAGTTCACTAGAGGTTAGGGGTCACTTGCACTGTTTCAAATATTCGAAGTATTTGCTTCTCGTCATCCCTGCCGTGCGCATGAGCCCGAGGATGATATCCGCGTCGATTTCACTGTAGGTGGGTATCACTATGGGACGCAGGCAGCCAGGTTTTGTGTAGGATCGATGGCTGCCTTCCTGGCGTTCGAAAACAAAACCATCTTTCAGGAAGATACATTCCAGGACTTTCCAGTGTACCGGTGTTATGCGTGGCGACACCGGGGATTGTCCTTGAATTGTGAAAGCAGATACAGAGGAATATCCACGTATTCCTGCCCTGCCGATAAATCGGCAGATTCCTCCTGGCCTTGTTCCACCACAGACTGAAACCCGCACTGTTTCAGTACGGCATCAAGCGTTCCTCTTTCAAGGCAGGAGCGCAGGAACAGGGTCAGAGCTTCGGAAATATTTTTCCTTGCCAATTCCCTGGTTTCGCCCTGGCTGGCTACATCCAGGGCGGGGCAGGACGCCACAAACCACTTGGTCTTTTTCGTAATCTGAATGGGCAGTTTGGCTGTTAATGTAATCGTGATTCCCATGGCTTGAACTCCTACGGGGAACCGTGACAATCCATGGCTCCGGTTCCAGCCGGGCGGGATGTACGAAGAAATCGGGCACATTCCTTCCTCCCGGCAGGCAACTGATCGAGTATCCCCATTTGAAATCGTTTTGGCAAGCACAACTTAACCGGCTACGGCCTTGAAGCCGCGCCTCCGGGGACTCACCTTCCCAGCCCCAGTCCGTTTGCCGCCCACCTCAGGATCCCCGCGGCGGCGTTCAGCAGGAACAGCGCGGCACCGACCACGACGGCCACATCCGCCAGGTTGAATATGTCGGTGCGCAGCCAGCCCCAATGAAAGCTTAGAAAATCGACCACGTTGCCCCCGGCGAAGACGCGGTCGTACAGGTTGCCGAGGCTCCCGGCACAAAACAGGGCCAGGCCGGCCGTGGTGCCGGACCGAAACCCCGAGCCGAAAAGCAGGGCCACGACGATCAGGCCCAAAAACACGGCCGCTGCGATGGTGACGGGTCTTCCGCGCCACCTTTGGGGCAGCATTCACTCGAAGGAGAAAGAGCCTCCCCGGTTCACGCTGTAATCGAGCTTCAGGTGGGTTCCGGCAAGGGCGATCACCCTGTTGCGCGGAAGGTACGATTTGGCAAGGTATTTCGACGCATGGTCCAACCCGATGCCCAAAACCAGGATGAGCAGGACCATCAGGACCCGTTTTCGATCAGACATCACTCCACCTTGTCCAGGTTGAACGACCATCTTCCGCCCCGTATCCGGGCGTGAACACAATTCCGGCGCTCGCTCCAGGTACTTTTTTGTAAAAATGGTGGGTGGGCACGGCTTTTGGGTGCCCACCGTTCGATCTATAGGGCGGTGGGCACAAAAAAGCCGTGCCCACCCTACATCGACCCCGACATATCATCGAGCGTCGCGTATCCGGGTGCGGCACCCACTCTAAATCTGCCCCTTGACCCCGGCGGCCAGCAGTTCGAGCGCTTGGCGGTCCAGAAGCCTGATCCGGCGGCCTTCGACGGCGATGATGCCCTGCTGCGCTAGCTTGGCCAGTATCCTGGACAGGGTCTCCGGGATGGTGCCCAGCAGGCTTGCAAGCTGCGCCTTCGTAATGTCCAGTTCCAGCGCCTGCGGGTTCGCGCTCCGCTCGCCCAGGTAGATCAGGTACGCGGCGAGCCTTCCCGGGACTTCCTTTAAGGAAAGGTCTTCGACCAGGTGCGTGAACTGGCGAAGCCTCAGGGACAGGATCCCCAGCATGTTGAGCGCGATGGAGGGCTCCCTTTCGATGAGGGCCACGAACTCCGCCCTGGGAAAGAAAATCACCCGCCCCGGTTCGATCCCTTCCGCGTTGGCCGGGTAGGCCCCGCCGGCAAACACCGGGACTTCCCCGAAGATTTCACCGGCGCCGAATATGTGCAGGATTTGTTCCTTGCCTTCCGGGGAGAGTTTGAAAATTTTGATCTTCCCGGAAACCATCAGGTAAAAACCCCTGGCCCGGCCGCCTTCGGAAAAAATGCTCTGGCCCTTTTCGAATTTCTGGTCCAGGCAGATCTGCGCCAGCCAGCCTATCTGCTCCGCCGGGAGCCCGTCGAAAAGCGACGCTTTGGACAACTGTTCCGGAATGTTCATGGCGTCCTTCGATGGATTGGTTTTACGGTGCCCGTCCCCGCGGGATGCCGGCCTACGGCGCGCCCGCCGAAATTATTGTGCATTGCGCCTTAAAAAAAAGAAGCCGCTTGACCCAGGTCAAGGACTTACCGCCGCGCACATATTAAATTGCGTTCGTGACACGATGCAAGTGGTTAAAATTATTTCATACAACCGTGAACCAAGATCAAGGAGGATAGAATGTTCTGTTACCAATGCGAACAGACGGCAAAAGGCGAAGGATGCACCAAGATCGGTGTGTGCGGAAAACAGCCCGAAGTTTCCGACCTCCAGGACCTTCTGGTATATGCGCTTCAGGGGCTTGCCCAGGTTGCGGTGGAAGGGCGTAAAGTCGGGGTATCCGACGGCGACGTCAACGTGTTCACCTGCGAGGCCCTTTTTTCCACTCTGACCAATGTCAATTTCGATGAAAAGGATTTCCTGCAACTGATCCCCAAGGCCGTGGCGCTCCGCGAAAAACTGAAAGCCAAGGTGGCGGCGGCCGGCGGCAAAGCGGAGTTTACCGGCCTGGTTGCAAACTTCGAATTCGCGAGCGGCCGCGACAGCCTGTTGGCGCAGGCCGACCCCGTGGGGCTCAAAGGCTTCGCGGTGGAAAATCCCGACATCCAGTCTCTGCGGCACATCCTGCTTTTCGGCCTCAAGGGCATCGCGGCCTACGCGGACCACGCCCACATCCTGGGCCGGCATGACGAGGCCGTTTACGAATTCGTGCACGAGGCGCTGGCGGCCCTCACCCGGAAGGACATCGGGCTGGAAGAAGCCCTGGGGCTGGTCCTCAAGTGCGGGGAAATAAACTTCAAGACCATGGAACTGCTCGACGCGGCAAACACCGGGTCCTACGGCCATCCCGTTCCCACCCCGGTCCCGCTCGGCCACAAGAAGGGCAAAGCGGTCCTCATTTCCGGCCACGACCTCAAAGACCTCGACGCCCTGCTCCGGCAAACCGAAGGCAAGGGCATCTATGTGTACACGCACGGCGAGATGCTGCCCGCGCACGGCTACCCGGAGCTGAAAAGATTTCCCCACTTCTACGGCCACTTCGGGACGGCCTGGCAGAATCAGCAGAAGGAATTCCCGCAGTTTCCCGGCCCGATCCTCATGACCACCAACTGCATCCAGAGGCCGGCACAGGTCTACCACGATAACATCTTCACCACGGGCCTGGTGGGCTGGCCCGGAGTCCGGCACGTAAAGAACGGCGATTTCGGCCCGGTGGTGCAGAAAGCGCTGGAGATGCCGGGATTTACCGAGGACGTGAACGGCAAGCAGGTCATGGTGGGCTTCGGCCATCAAGCCGTGATGGGTGTTGCCGGCAAGGTGATCGAAGCGGTAAAAAGCGGCAAAATCCGGCACTTTTTCCTGGTTGCGGGCTGCGACGGGGCCAAGCCCGGGCGCAACTACTACACCGAATTCGTGGAAAAAGTGCCCAGGGACTGCGTGGTGCTGACGCTTGCCTGCGGCAAGTTCCGATTCTTCGACAAGGACCTGGGCGATATCGACGGGCTTCCGCGCCTGCTCGACGTCGGGCAGTGCAACGACGCCTACTCGGCCATCCAGATCGCCGTGGCCCTGTCCAAGGCATTCAACGTCGGCGTCAACGAACTCCCCCTCTCGCTCATCCTCTCCTGGTACGAACAGAAAGCGGTCGCCATTCTTCTCACCCTGCTGTACCTCGGGATCAAGGATATCAGGCTCGGCCCGTCCCTGCCCGCCTTCGTGAGCCCCGGCGTGCTGGACGTGCTGGTAAAGAACTACAACATAAAACCGATTACCACACCGGACGAAGACCTCAAGGCCATCCTGGGGTAGATGCGCGCGGTGCCGGGCGGACACGGGTTCCCGGCGTGTCCGCCCCGCGGGAACAGAACTCCGGCCGGCGGGGCCGGGGAGCCGGGAAAGCGGGGAGGGAGCCATGAAATGCCCGGGTCAGGACAGTCGTTTTTGGGGGCCGGAAGCCATATTCGAGGCGAAATGTCCCGAATGCGGCGGTACGGTCGAGTTTTTCAGGGATGAAAGCACGCGAAAATGCAGAAAATGCGGCCACAAGCTCGTCAATCCCAGAATGGATTTCGGATGCGCCGCTTACTGCAAGTTCGCCGAACAGTGCCTGGGCGGCGAACTCACCCCGGAACTCCTGGCGAAGAGGAGCGACTTGCTGAAGGACAGGGTCGCAGCCGAAGTGAAAAAGAGCCTGGGCCGGGACTTCCGGCGGATCGCGCACGCCGCGAAAGTGGTCGATTATGCCGGAAAAATCCTGAGGGCGGAAAGCGTGGAACCGGCCGCCGCGACCCTTGCGGCCTACCTGCTGGCGCTGGGCGTTCCGGGGACCTACGGCACGGATGAGAGCTGCGCGGCCGTCGTGAGGCTCGCCTCGCAGCTCCTGGACCGGGTGGGAGCTCCCGCCGAAATGGCGCGCGAGGCCGTCGAGATCGTCGAAGGCGTCCGGGGCGGCCGGAATCTCGATTCGCCGGCTTTCCGGTGCGTATCGGACGCCGACCGCATCGCGGAGTTGGAAGAAGTCCAGGCCAGGGGAGCCGGTCGGCTGGATGCGATGCTCCGGCCCCTCGGGGAAACGCTTCTTACGGAGGCGGGCCGGGAACTGGCCAGGGAAGTGCTGGCCCCGTCCTGAGAGCCGGTTCAAACCCGCCCTCGGGCATGATTGCGAAATACAAAAGCTTTTCGAGTTGGAGAGCACCATGGGAAAGATACGAAAGATAGTGGAAATAGACGAGGAACTCTGCGACGGCTGCGGAATGTGCGCGCTGGCGTGCGCCGAAGGGGCGCTGGAGATAATAGACGGCAAGGCCAGGATCGTGAAGGATTCGTACTGTGACGGCCTGGGGGCGTGCCTCAGCGGGTGTCCGACCGGCGCCGTCCGGATCGTGGAAAGGGAGGCGGCCGAGTTCGACCCGGAGGAGGTGGAAGAGCATCTCGCCGTGTTGGACAGGGCGCATGCAACGGAGGGGCAGGGCGGCGGCGCCGAAAAGCCGCGGGAAACATCCGCGGAATTCCTGGCACCGCGGGGTTGCCCGTCGAGCCGCATCGAAATGTTCACGCCGGAGCGCGTCCATGGCAAACCGGCCGACCCGCAGCAGGGCGATGAGAGCCCGTCCGAGCTTTCCCACTGGCCCGTTCAGATCCGGCTCGTCCCGCCGACGGCCCCCTTCCTCAAGCGGGCGCACCTGCTGATAGTTTCCGACTGCGCGCCGGTGGCCCTGCCCGATTTTCACCGCCGGTTCGTGAGGGATAAGGCGGTCCTTCTGGGCTGCCCGAAGTTTGACGACGTGCAGGAGTATGTGGCCAAATTTACCGAAATATTTCGCACGGCAGACATCCGGAGCGTCACGGTGCTCTACATGGAAGTCCCATGCTGTTCGGCGATGCCCATGATCGTCCAAAAAGCGATGAAGGAAGCCGGAAAGCAGGTCCCGTTCGAAGAAATCCTGGTAGGCCTCCGGGGGAAAATCCTCAAAAGAAATAAAAACGCGGCCTGAAAGAGTTGCGAGTTGCGACCGTTGAGCCTCCGGTTTCCGGTACGGTTTTCCCGGTGGTAAGGGGTTCCCCGGACTGGTGCCGGCGGACGCCTTTCCCAGGATGCCGCATCGCTTGACGGGCAGGCCGGGTGGGCGCTGGTCGCGCGACTTCCGGGCGCGAGCGAAAGCGATACCGGGTAGCTCGCAGAGTCCGGCTTTTCGCCCGGACCATGTGCCGGAGACGATGGAATGGAACGGGAGCGAGTGTGTACGACTCACGGAAGAGTGAGTGAATCGAGGCGAATCGGTGTCTTGCCCTGGATCTCAACGAAGGTCCATCTCAACGCCGAGCCGTACTGTGTACCGAACGGGCAGGCATGAGCGGAGAAGGTATCCGAGGCTCACCGGAGCGGGTGCTGGAAGGTTTCCTGTTTCGAAATGCGAATCGGGGATTTCCTGGAACGTGCATCCACTGCGCAGCCAGTAAGAGAACCCCTCATATCCTCTTTAACACGGAGGGGCGTGGATTGTCAATGGCGAGGGTTTTTGATGATATCGGCCGGCGGGGATGATATATGGTACGGGAAGCAGGCAGGTAACATTTCCGGAATATCGTTCGACAGCACACGTGCCGGTGCGGAAAGGCCGAACCAATGGACCAGCGGCAGGACGACAAACTGGATAAGCTCATCGCCGAAACCCGGCGGGCCATGGAACAGCGGGAAAAGAGCTACCGGGAGCGGGCGCTCAAGATTTATCCCCCCATTTGCGCCAGGTGCGGGCGGGAATTTTCAGGCAAAAGGCTTCGCGAACTGACCGTCCACCACAAGGACCACAACCACGACAACAATCCCCCCGACGGCAGCAACTGGGAGCTGCTGTGCCTTTTCTGCCACGATAACGAACATTCGCGCGACGTCAATGCGGACTACTACGAAGAGGAAAAGCCCGGCTCGAAAAGCGAAGCGACGACCACCTTTAAACCCTTTGCCGGGTTGGATTCCCTGCTGAAGAAAAAATGAACGGCCGGACGGGCCGGCAGCCCCCGGTGGTTGGGAACGAGGAGAAAAATTCTGTTTTCAAGGTGATTGATTATGAGGCGTTGCCCGCCAGGCAACAGGTTCCCGGAGAAGAGGAGAGCTTTTCCACCGGCAGGGTCCAAAACAAAAACGCCGGCCGCAAAATCCGCAACCGGCAACTCTCACAACCCACAACCCGCCTACGGTCTGATGTGCACGGGGGTGCCCGCCGAAGCTATCCTGAAAAGCTCTTCCATGTCGCTGTCGTAGAGGGCTATCGAGCCGTCGGTCCAGTCACGCTGGGCGCCGCCGGCGCGTATGAAGACCCCTCCCCCCAGCTTGGTGCGCCCGGGCGGAATGGAATTGCGGTCCAACGCCAGGAGGATTTCCTTGAACTCCGCAGGCGACAGGACGCCGGCAAAAAGCGCCTTTTCGGCGTGCTTTTTTTCGGGATAGTTGAGCCTCAAGGCTTTGCTGTAGCGATCTGAGGGATCTTTTTGGCAAACCAGGAAATCGCCCACCGGCGTCCTGCCGTCTCCATCGCGCTCCTTGTCTCCGGTGGGCTGGGACCCGAGCCCCACCGGGTAGTCGCGGACGAGCACGTTGGCCTGCACGACGTAGAGCCGCCTTTTTTCCTTGTAGACGTAGACTTCGGGACTGACGATATCGGCCACGGGAGTAAGATAGTCGATCCTGACGGGCTCTTTGGGCTGGACCTGTTGTCCGGGGGCTGCGCCCTCGGCGAGCGCCTGCTCACCGGCTGTTCGGCCTTCCAGGTTTGCGGCTGTCTTTTGCATGGAACAGGCTGAAATAAACAATAAGACCAGGCAAACAAAAAGCCCGCGTGCGGCCCTTCCATCCCGGATAGAGCTGGCCATCGTTTTGTCCCCCTCAGGGGTGTCCCCCCAAATCTAGACCCCTAATTCCCCAGAACTTATCCCCTTGTGACGCGTACTATACTCTTAACTTCCTATTCGGCAACTCCAAAAACTCACGTCCTGTCAGACGGTTTGGAGATCTCCACAATGCGGGGGCTGATAAAAATAAGCAGCTCCGTTTTATCAAGGTCGGACTCTTCGGTCTTGAACAGGCGCCCGAGAATGGGAATGTCGCTCAGCCCGGGCGTGACCTTTTTCTGGAAGGAATCCCGGTTGCGCACCACCCCGCCGATGACGATCACGTTGCCGTCGTCCACCAGCAGTTCGGTGGAAATTTTGCGCGTGTCGATGCCCGGCTGCCCCTGCTGCCCGATGACATCCTGCGAAGGTTCATCCTGCTTGGCTTCGATGGTCATCCGGACCTTGCGGTCCGGAGTGATATGCGGAGTAACCTGGAGTTCCAGGACCGCGTCTTTGAACTCCGTGGCAAGGATCCCGCTGGTGGTGTTGGAAACCGAAAGGTAAGGAATCTGGGTGCCCTGGGAGATCACCGCTTTCACGTTATCAAGCGTCAGCACCCGCGGAGACGCCATGATGCGAAGTTGGTTGACCGTTTCCAGCGCCTGGAGTTCGAGGTCTACGGTCAGCAGGGTCTTGTTGATCAGTTGGGACAGGCCGAACGTGAACAAGTTGCTGGACTGCGGGCCGTTTACCGCAAAATCCTGCACCAGCGAACTGGGCGAGGGATGAAACGATGCGCCGACCGCCAGGTTCACTCCGAGCTGCTTGGTGACCTCGTTGCGGAGGCTCACGATGCGCGCCTCGATGAGCACCTGGGGAGTCGGGCGGTCAAGTCTTGTCAGCAATTGCCTGGCACTGGCGATCCTTGCCGGGTAATCGGTGTAAATGATAAGGCTGGTGCGTTCGTCGACGGCCACCTTGCCGCGCTCGCTCTTCGCTTCCGCGATCTTGGCGGCGACTTCCGCGGGCTTGGCGAAACTTACCGAGAGGTAGACCGTGGAGAGCTCCCCGAGGTCTTTCACCGTTTCCGCAAGTTCCTGCCTGGCGCGTATCGCTTCGGCCTGCTGCGCGTATTCCTGGCGCAGCTTGCTCTGCTTCGCGATCCGGATCACATTGCCCATCTGTTCCTTGCCCAGGTCGTTCATGGAAAGGATCATGTCCAGCACCTGGTCCCACGGAACCTGTTCGACCTTCAGGGTGACTTTTCCGGCAACGTCCGGTTCGATGACGATATTCGTGCCGGTCAGGTCGGCCAGCAGGCGGAGGACGTTGCGAAGGTCCGCGTCCAGCAGGTCGAGGCTGATCGGTTTTCCGGTGTACTGCTTTCTGGCCGGTGCCGCCAAACCCTCGGAGACGGCTGCCGGGAAGGGGGCCTGGAGGGCCGCCGTCTGAGCTCCCCGGGGATTATGCCCCGGAACCCTCTTGCCCGAACTCGTCCGGACGTAAGGAGCACCGGTGTCGGATAAGCGCGCCGCACCCGATGCGGGCTGGAGGCCCGTGTTTCCTGTATCTCCAGCCCCGGCCGCGATGCATCCGGAGCCCGTTATGCCGAAGCTCCAGAAGAAGACCGCCGCCAGGATCGAGCAAATGATGCTTTCCCAAAGAATACCGTCTTTTCGCATGTTGCCCCCATTCGAAACCATTCCGGGTCTCTATCCTCCCCAACAGTATCAGGCCGCTTGCGCCACTTCCGCCTGCCGTTATCTCTTCTTTTTGTTGTTCTTCTTCTTCACCGCGCCCTTCTTCGGCTCCGGTGGTTGTTCGAGAAACCGGTACGTCACCACGGTGCACTCCACCTTCAGCAGCCCGGACTTGTCCTTGGGCCTGGTGAGGGAGGTGCTCTGCACTTTCAGTATCCGGTTCAGTTTGCTTATGTTATCCAAAAATACCCCAACGTCGTTGTACGTGCCGAGCAGGTCGAGACGAATGGGTATGGTGGCGTAGAACTCCTGCGGAATCTCCGGCTGGGGCTGGAACAGAATATTTTCGAGACCCACCTTTGCCCCCAGGCGCGAAACGTTTTCCAGGAGGCCGGGGATCTCTTTCTGGTCCGGGAGCAGCGTCATGAGGACCCGCAGTTCCTCCTCCGACTGCTCCAGCTCCTTTTCGAGCACCTTCACCTTCGCCGCAGCGTTCTTGAGCGTGACCAGCTTGTGTTCCTGCTCCTTGACGCCCGCCTTCAGGCGCTTGATCTGCGTCAACTGGTCCTGGTACTTCAGAAAGTAGAAAGCCGCACAGATCACCGCGAAAGTTCCCACAAACAGCAGAACCTTCTGAGCGGTAGGAAGGCCGGTGAGTTTTTCCTGCAATCCCATCAGGGAGGGGGGTTTTTTCATAGCGTTACATCTTCATCTTTTTCTGAACTACGGAAAATGGATAAAAACGATACGAAAGCTGAAATTCCCTCAGTTTCATGTCCCTCATGGTGGTCTGCCGCGACTGGACCAGGTTCACGCTGCCCTTCTCGATGTAGGGCGACCCTTCCAGGTTGCGCATGAACTCCACAATGGCCTCGTTGCTGAGAGCCACTCCTTCCAGGGTCATGGAATTGCCGGTTTGCACCAGCTTGTCGAACCAGATCTTCTCCGGGGGCACCTGGATGGAGAGCAGGGCGAGCACACGTACCACCGAATCACGGTCTTTCTGAAGATCGTTGATAATATTGCGCTTTTTGTCTACCAGTTCCTTCCGGCTGGAAATTTCCTTGAGCTTGGCCTCGAACTGGGCATACTTGGCCACTTCGACCTTGACGGCCTTGAGCCTGTTATCGAGCCTGCTGATCTCACTGGCGCTGGATATCCAGAGATACCCGACAATGGCCAGCATCAGGCCGATGCTCAGGAAATAAACCGAGGTGAACTGCCTCGCGTATTCCTGCTTTTTCTTCGTGCGGATGGGAAGTAGGTTGATCTGGATCATTTTTCTTTTGTCTTTCTCAGAGCCAGCCCAAGCGCGATCGCCATCTGCGGGCCTATGTAGTCGATGTAGGCCGGGTCGAACTGCTTGGGATCATAAAGCGTCTGCGAAATGGGGTTGTATATTTCGACGGGCAGTTCCAGGTTTTCCTGGAACACCTTGTCCAGCCCCGGAATACGGCAGGAGCCCCCGCTGAGGTACACCATGCCGATCTTGTTGTCCGGGTAGTTGTTGTAGTAGAAGGTGATCGCCCGGCCGCACTCGCTCACCCATCCGCGCACCGTCGAAACGAAGATCTCTTCCAGGTCGCTCGCCGGGTAATTCTCGCTGGATTCGCCGAGTTTCACGCTCTCCGCTTCCTCGAACGATATCTTGAAATAGTCCCTGATCGCTTCCGTTATCTGGTTGCCTCCGATGGAGATGCCCCGGGTAAACACCGGCGCTCCCTTGGCGGCGATGTTCATCACCGACTTGTTCGCTCCGATGTCCAGCAGGGCGATGGAATCATCGTCCTGGAACCCGTAGGTCGCTTCGAAAGAATTGCTCAGGGCGAAGAAATCCACGTCGATCACGTAGGGGTCGAACCCGGAAAGCTTCAGCAGGTTGTTGTAGTCGCTGACGGATTCCTTCTTGGCGGCCACCAGCAGCACTTCCATGAAGTTGGGCCGGTCCTTGGCAATGTCGAGCACCTGGTAGTCCACGTCGACTTCGTCCACGTTGTAGGGGATATACTGGCCGAGTTCGGCGTGCATCCTGGTGTCGAGCTCCTCTTCGGACATCGTGGGCAGCTCGATCCTCTTGATCATCACATCGTAGCCTGAAATGGAAACGGCTACCGATCGCTGTTTTATTTTCAGATGATTCGCCAGTTGCTGAACGGTTGCCGAAATGAGTTCCGGCTTGGCCACCCTTCCTTCCACGAAGGAGTCTTTGGGCAGCGGAGCCAGGCCAAGGTTCAGCAGCTTCGGCTTGTCGTCTCCGGCCCGCACCTGGATGATCTTCACGCTATGCGAGCCGATGTCCAGGCCGACCAGGTTCTCCACCTTTGAAAACAGTGCAGCCATAGGGATGTTTCGCTCCAGCTTTATTCCATGGTACGGTTTTGATTTTTCTGGGATAGTTTAATTTACCATCATTGCTTGAAACCTGGCAAGAAACTTATTACACTACCTCCCGTTGTGAAAGAAACCCTATTCGAGAGGAGCCCCAGAATTGAAATATGCCGCTGAAACCCAGACTCAGAAAACCAGGAACAAAAGCCTGGTGCGCGAATATGGCGAAGCGATCATCATTGCCGTCCTTCTCGCTCTTTTCATTCGCGCCTTTGTCGTGCAGGCGTTCAAAATTCCTTCCGGCTCGATGAAACCCACCCTTTTGGTGGGAGATCATATCCTGGTCAACAAATTTATTTATGGAATCCGGGTTCCCATCATCAACAAGGTGCTTATCCATATCAGGAACCCCAAGAGATTCGACGTGATCGTATTCCAGTATCCGGTCGATCCGACGAAAGATTTTATTAAAAGGGTTATCGGCCTGCCGGGCGATACTGTCCAGATAAAAAATAAAGTCGTCTATGTCAATAACGAGCCGCTGACCGAACCCTGGGCGACCCATTCCGATTCCAGGGTCCTTCCCGCCGACGCCAGCCCCCGCGACAACATGGGGCCGGTGGTGGTGCCTCCCCACAGCCTGTTCGTCATGGGCGACAATCGCGACGAGAGCTACGACAGCCGCTTCTGGAAATTCGTGGACTTCAGCGAGCTGAGGGGCGAAGCCTTCATCATCTACTGGTCCTGGAACCAGAACGGCGAACTGAGCACCTCCAGTTCCGACAGCTACGTGCGGTGGAACAGGATCGGAAAATTGCTCCACTAGCTCCCGGCGCCGGGAGTTTCCCCGGTTTGCCGGGCCTGCCCCGCCGCGGTCCCCTGCCGTCTCAGTCCGGATAGAGCAGGCAGGGTTCGCGCCTTTGGCGGTAGTCTTCCAACCCTGCGGCCCACTCCGCTTCCAAACGCTCCGGCTCTTCTCCCTGTTCTATGCGGCGCCGTATGTCGGCGCTGCCGATCAGTATGTCTATCGGGAGTTTCTCCCATTCATATTCGTATGGCGGATCGAGCCACCGGAACCGGTCCGGGTGCGTCAGGCACAGGGCGCGGAGCAGCGCGAGCCCCGTTCTGTACGGCCGGAACCGTTTCCTGTCGGTAACGTGTATCTGGAAGCCGAAACAGGATTGCCCGCTGAATTTGTCAAAAACCGGTTCGAAGACCACCGGCCGGAACGCGACGCCTTCCAGGCGCGATCTTTCCAGGAGGTCGAGGATATGCGCCCGGTCGAGCCACGGGGTTCCGAAAAGCTGGAAAGGCAGCGTGGTTCCCCGCCCTTCGCTGACGTTGGTGCCCTCCAGGAGCACCATTCCGGGATAGAGCAGGGCGCTTTCCGGGGAAGGCATGTTGGGGGACGGAAAGACCCATTGGAGCCCGGTGCCGTCATAAAAATGACGGCGTCTCCATCCCCGCATCGCAATGACTTCCACGTCGCACCCAATTTGAGCCTCCGAACAGATGAACCGGGCGAATTCTCCCATGGTCAGCCCGTGCCGCATGGGCACCGGGTACCTTCCGACAAACGAGCGGAAGTTAAGGTTGAGGACATTCCCTTCAATTTCCGTACCATTGATGGGATTCGGCCTGTCCAGGACGACCACGCGGGTCGCGGCGCGGGCCGCCGCCTCCAGGCACAGGCCCATGGTGGTGGTGTAGGTGTAGACCCGTGTCCCCACGTCCTGGAGGTCGATGAGGAGCACGTCTATCATGTCCAGGGCCTCCCGCGAAGGCTCCCTGCTTTCGGAATACAGACTGAAAACCGGTATCCGGAGCCCGGAGTCGCTCCCGTCGGCCGATTCGATCATGTTGGCCTGCTTTTCCGAATAAAACCCGTGCTGGGGGGAGAAC
>LUZZ01000043.1 GCA_001603845.1 Syntrophobacterales bacterium Delta_01
CCTGAAGACCAAGTGCACCAAGATGGGCCATATCCTGAACTGCCTAACCCCAGAAGGGAAAAATGAATGAGAGTTTTCGAAGGAAAACTGCTGGCCGAGGACCTGAAGTTCGGAATTATCGTCAGCCGCTTCAACGACTTCATCGGGGAAAGACTTCTGGGAGGGGCGCTGGACGCCCTGAAGCGAAGCGGGGCCGACGAAAACGACGTGGACGTTTTCAAGGTGCCGGGGGCGTTTGAAATTCCGCTTCTGGCTAAAAAGGCGGCGCTCAGCGGAAAATACGACGCCGTGATTTGCCTGGGAGCCGTGATCAGGGGCGCCACCCCGCATTTCGATTACGTGGCCTCCGAAGTCTCGAAAGGAATCGCCAACGCGACCCTCGAAGCGGGAGTGCCCATCACTTTCGGGGTCCTTACCACGGACACCCTGGAACAGGCCATCGAGCGGGCCGGCTCCAAGTCGGGCAACAAGGGGTGGGACGCGGCCGTTGCCGCCATCGAAATGGCCAACCTGGTCAAGCAGATGTCGTCGTGATCTCAGGGCTGCCCGTCGCGCCGCGGGCATTTGGCACGTTCGAATTGTGGTTTAGATCCATCCGATAATTATTGACCATCACAGTTGAAGCGAGTTTGTCACTTATGGGCCGGCGGCGCCAATCCAGAGAAATTGCACTCCAGATGCTCTACCAGATGGAAATGACCGGCCTGCATCCGGAAGAGGTGATTCAGCTCTACTACCAGCTCACCTCCGACACGGACGATAAGGGCTACCAAATCCCCGATTCGGTGCGGCCTTTCGCCGAAAAGCTGATCAGCGGCGTTTACGCCTACCGCGAAGACATCGACCGGATCATCGTCAAGGCCTCGGAGAACTGGCGGCTGGAGAGGATGTCCATCATCGACCGGAACATCCTCCGGATCGCCGTCTTCGAGATGCTCTACTGCCTGGAAATCCCCCCCAAGGTGTCCATAAACGAGGCCGTCGACCTCGGCAAAACATTCGGAAGCCCCGACTCGGGGGCCTTCATCAACGGCATCCTCGATCATATCCTGCACGAAGCCTACAGCCTGCGCGAAAACCGGTAGGCCGGGTATCGGGTGTCGGAGGCACCGACTGGACCATGGATATTCAATATGTGACGATGACACAGGGAAGCGTGTAGCCGTTCAAATTCCCCTCGACCAGTGGGAAATAATCAAGGCCGAACTCGAAAGCTATGACGACGAAAGCGAGACAGCCGAGATTTTGGCCGATAAGGCGTTTATGGAATCTCTTAACAGGGGAAGGGATCAAGCGAAACGAAAGATCGGCCGACGCCTTGATGAGATCGATGCCTGATGACACGGATGGTCAATTTTACCCGCGAAGCAGAAAAGCGGGCTCCCCTGGAAGACTGGTCGTGGCTTCTCCAGGTCTATAAATGAGAGTGAGGCACCTTGGGAGTCCCTATTGTGCCCCCATCCCCCCATCCATGCGTCCACAGCGACTCATCGAGTTCCAGACGATAACTTTTTTCCGTCTCGCCGGGGTTGGCCAGTTTCACGTAAAGACTGGGCACACCCTTCACGGGAATGGATACGATCCACGTTGCCAGGGTGCGTTCTTTTCCCGGGCTGCTGCCGGTTCGCCAAATACTGTCGTCCGGACCGTCGTGCCGGTCGCCGCTGAAGGAAATGAAGTCGTTCAACGTCAACGGGCAATGGTGGCCGGTGAGAAGCTGTTCGATGCGCTCCAAGCGTTTAGCGCTGCTCTTCCCGATTTTATGGTTTGCCCACAGGAGCTTGGGGTCGAGGTAGTGGTTGGTGTGGCAGAGGGCTCCCCGGTTCACCGTCTTTGACGCCACCGCTCCGTGAGGAGCGATCTCGATTTGGGCGATTTCGGAATTGTCGGCAAGCATCAGAAAAATCGGGTGACCTCCGGAGAGCATCCCTTTCTGTTGCATGACCGACTCCACGGAATCGAAAGAAGCCAGGAGCTTTTCGTTCAACCCTCCGGCCCCCACAGCTCTCTCCTTTCGAGGAACACTGCTTGCCGAAGTGCTGATGACCGCCAGACCCCTCTCATTGATACCGGCGGCAACAAAACGCCTTCCATTGGAATGTAGGGCAAAAAGCGCGAGGTAGCGAAAACCTCTTGCCGGTACGACCAGTTTCAGTTCGTCCCGTTCCGGCTTCCAGTCCCGGTTTTTGGCGAGGAGAGTTCCTCCGTGCGAGGCTCGGTACCCGGCTACGGCCCACGCAGTACAGGGACGAGCCGAAGACACGGCCGCAAACTGGACCGTCAGAACCACGCAAACCACAAGAGCCGCCTGCGCGAACATTGTTCTCATCTTGTTATAAGCTCCGTCTTGACGGGCAGGATCATTCTTTGGATGGTCAATGATTGAGAGTTGGCGGAAGCGCATGGGAATCGAACCCACCTGGGACGCCCTTCAGCGCCCCACACCGGGTTTGAAGCCCGGGAGCCCCACCAGTGAGCTTGGCGCTTCCGAATCAGTCCTTATATATCGTTTGCCGGCTCTTGGCAACTTCTGGATGGCGTCGGACCGCCGTTTTGGCGCATTTTTACTGCACTCGTGCCGAGGGAGACCCGCCCCTCGATTCGAAGTAACCTGCCGGCTTGATTCGTCAGCCGCCCAGTAGGATAATGCAGCTCGGTTTTTCTCGCCGGTATCCCAAAGGAAAAGCGGCCTGGAACGCACCGTTTTCTCCAATTTTCGAACGCAACGGGCAAGGGGGGCATTACATAATGGAGATCCGACTTTTTTACACCTCTCTTCTCGGCCTTACTTTGCCTTGGGTCGTGAAGGAGGCCCGATGGGACGAGAAGGGCGAAAGGGTGGACGTGCATCTCGAATGCACCCAGGGTGCCGAATTCCCATGCCCGCACTGCCACCGGTCTTCTCCCGTGTGTGAGTCCCTGCCCCTGAAGGTTTGGAGGCATCTGGATACGTGCGGGGTGGCAACTTACCTGCACGCGAGGCCCCCTATCGCGGACTGCCCGGTTCACGGCAGGCAGCCTGTTCCTCTTCCGTGGGCGGATAAAGATTCACCGTTTACTCTGCCGCTGGAACAATTGCTCACCGGTTTGGGCGGAAAACCTGGCGACATCAGGAAAGCGGGGCGTTTTCTTCGTGTGGAGTCGGTCCACGTGGACCGGATGCTGCAACGCGGGGACAAAAAGACCGAAAGGGTCGAACACACCGGTGAGGCCAGTGCGCGGCAGGGTCCCCCGGAAACTACCGCCAGGGCTCCGGCAAGACAGGCTTCCCTTTTCGAACAAAACGACATGAGCTTCGCCAATCGGGGCATCCAGGCATTCCGGAACATGGAGTTGGAAAAGGCGGTCGAACTCCTGCAAACACATCGTAGCCTTTACCCGAAAGGCTACGATGTGTCCTCCTGGCTGGCGGCCGCCGATTTTCTGTTTCAAGGCATCGGAGAAGCGCCCGCAAAGCCTTCCGAGCAGCCCGGCTACCTGTGCCTCCTGTGGAATTCTTATGAGGATTACGTGAAGTCGGAACACACGGGCCGGGAAGTGTTGATTTCCGGAGTGAAGACCGCTTTCTTTTCCCGCGCAATCGAGGCGGCGAAACAGTGCGGGGCCATGGATTTCCCGCTTCTGCCCGGAGGGATTGCGCCGGGCTATCTTCTTCTCCAGGCCGGACATCAGGAAGAGGCGATCCGAAGCCTTCAAAGCTCCATTGCAAAAGTCTCTCACGATGCCGCCCTTTACGGATACCTCGGAGATGCATACCGGCTCCGGGGAGACGAAAGGGTGGCAAGGCAGTGCTACCGGGAAGCCTGTCTCATCGATGCGGCGGGCCTCGACTGGCGCCACATCCAGGACGAAGACCTCAAAGAGCTGCAGCGCGAACTGCTCTTCGTCCATGAATCGAACCTCGAACTTGCCCTGGCATGGCTTCCCAGCCACGCCAGGATCAACGGGCTGTTCGAGCGCAAGGCGGTCCGCCTCCACGACGGCTTGAAGCAGATAATAGACGACTACCTGGAAATCGAGAAATCCTGGCAGGTGAAGAAATCGCCCGTGCCTGCGGCCAGACTTTTCTTCAGGGGCATCATTCTTTCCGAAAATCAGGAATACCTCAAATTTATCAAGAAAATCGACATCATCAGAGTACGCAGAACGATGAAGGACATCAACCCGGAGCTTTTTGCGGATTTTCTGGAAGCCATCGTGGAGGGGGATGAGGCGGGACAGCGCCGCGGCCCCTGATATCTTCGGGCTCCGGCTTCCCGGCACGCGGGGCAGAGGACGATGACTTTTACAGCCGGGTTCTTCCCGCTGCACGCTACGATTTCAGGTCGCGGATGTCGATGCCGTATTTTTTCAGGCGGTGCCACACCGTAAGACGGTTGACTCCAAGCATGCGCGCGGCGTGAGTCTGGTTGCCCTCGCATTTGATGAGTGCGTCCAGAAGAGCGATCTTCTCGTCCGGATCGGATTTTCGTGCACGCGCCTTCGCGTTGATGGCGCCCGATGCGGGCTTGACCAGCTTGGCCGGAAGGTGTTCGGGCAGGATAGGCCCTTCTTCGGCCAGGACGAAGGCGTATTCCAGGGCACCACGGAGTTCCCTCACGTTGCCCGGCCACTGATGCTCCATGAACAGCTTCATCGTCTCGGGACTCAGGCCCGTGATGTTCTTTCCGCTTGAATCGCGAAGATGGCGGATGAAGTGCGCGGTCAGCAGCGGCAGGTCTTCCAGCCGGTCGCGCAGCGGGGGAAGGTGGATGGGAATGACATTGATGCGGAAAAAGAAATCCTCCCGGAATTTTCCTTCGGCGACGAGCTGTTCGAGGTCCCGGTTGGTGGCCGTGATGATACGCGCATCGACCTCTATGGGGCGATTGTCTCCCACCCGCTCGATCTGCTTGGTCTCCAGGGTCCTGAGGAGCTTGACCTGGATGGAAAGGGGAACGTCCCCGATTTCATCCAGGAAGATGTCACCCCCGTCGGCCGCTTCGAATCGTCCGACCCTGTGGCCGTGAGCCCCCGTGAAGGCGCCCTTTACGTGCCCGAAGAGCTCGCTTTCCAGAAGCGCCTCGTTGAGGGCGGCGCAGTTGAGCTGAATGTAGGGGCCTTCCCGCCGCTTCCCCAGGCTGTGGATGGCGTGAGCCACCAGTTCCTTTCCGGTGCCCGTTTCCCCGTAAACAATCACCGGAGCATCGCTTTGAGCCACCTTCCGGATGATTTCGAAAACCTTCTGCATGGCCGGAGACCTGCCCAGCATGCCGTGGAAACTCGCGTTTTCGTCCAGGAGCCTGGAAAGTTGTTGAATGCGCTCTTCTCTCCGGTCTATTTCCGAAATATCGGTCACCGTCTCGACGGCCCCGATGAGCTTCCCGTCAGCATCTTTCAAGAGCGAAGCATTCTTGAGCACATGGACGTAGGAACGGTTTTTTCTCTCCAGAAAGCAGGGCATCCTGTGCGCGTGCCCGATGTTGAAAAGCTCGCACCAGTGCCCTCCCCCCTCGGAACGTGACGTCCGGCAAATATCGCAGCCGAACATGGTACACGGCCGACCCACCAGTTCTTCCTTGGTGTAGCCCGAAATTTCTTCCATGGCGCGGTTGACCATCAAAATGACGCCGTCCGGTGAAATCAGCGTCACGCCGTCGTTCATGGTGTTGATGATCTCCTTTAAGTACCGGTTCATCCCCTGGTCGTCCATGCCACGCCTTTCGATGTAAATGTTTAAGCATTGCTTAAGCATATTGATAACACCGGACCTCGATGCCGGCAAGGACCGGTTATCGATAAATTAATAACATACCGTCATTACTGGTTTATATTGGAATTTGGTCCGGTTTTTACAACGTGGCATCCTAATTGCCTATATAGACAGGCAAGCGTATGGGACAAGTAAGACCATCAACCCCCAAAGAACAGGAGTAGAAAATGAGCAGGAGATTCTTTTTCGGTCTGTCCATCATGGCAATGGCTTTCGCCCTCATCCTGGGTTCCGGAGCCCTGAATACGGCAACGGCCGTGCCCGGCGAAAACGGCGATGCTTACAACCTTCCTACCGGCGTATCGAATCTTTTCGGAGCGGACCAGGCCGGCAACGGCACCAGGGTCGAATGCCGGTTCGGAGCCCCGGAGGCGACGGTCAGCAAAAGCGCCAAGCATCACACCCTCTCGATTGAGCCAGCCAGCCTTTTCGGCGAAGACAACGGCTGCGCCCCGGTCAAGGTGATCTACAAGGACTGCGATTACAGGACAAACCAGTTCGCCCCCGATAACTACGGCTTGTTTGGCACGTCTCAGCAGTAAAGGAACTGCCTATGTCCGACCCATTCATTCGGCCGGCCAAGCTTCCGAGCGGTTGCCCCGGCGCTTCCAAAGCGCCCGGGGCATCCTTTTTTGGGGAACCGCGGGATGCAGGTATCTTGAGGAAGGTGAAAACCCCGGAAAATCCGGAAAGAATCAGGCGCGGGGCAGGTCTTCGATACGGTAAAACCGGCGGCAGGGCAGGGGAGGTTGTCGATCGGGCATTGATCGGCCGCTCCCCTGCCGGTGAGTGGATCAAACCGTGATCAGTTCGTATTCCCTGGAGCCCAGTCCCAGTTTCGCCGCGTAGTCGAGCTGGTGGCGCCAGTCTATTTTGGGGTAGATGGCGCGGACCTTGTCCGTTCTTGCCGCTTCCGAATCATCCAAGCACGAGGATGCCAGGGGCGGCTGGGCATTTACCAGGTCGATGGAGGCCTGGTCGATAGCCACGGGGTCCCGCGAGGCCACGATGCCTATGTCGGCGACGATGGGAGCGTCCGCAAAGGGGTAGCAGTCGCAGGTGGGAGAAATCTGCGTCAGGAAATTTATGAAAAGCGACCGGTCCCGTTTGCCGTAGAGGGCCGCGATGGTGTACTCCACCATGCGTTCCATGAATTTGGGCAGGTCCTGTTCCCAGTCAATGGTGAGCGCGCCCTGCGGGCAGGCGTGGATGCACCGTGCGCAACCCACGCAAAGCTTTGGGTCGATTTTCATGATCTTGCCGTGCGCGCCTTCGGGTGACGGGATATTTGCCGGGCGGTCAACCAGTGAAATAGCCCCCTGCGCGCACTGTTCGGCGCACACGCCGCACCCGATGCATTTTTCGGACAGCACTTCCGGAGCCACGTCGGAATGCTGGGCCATCTTGCCTTTTCTGGACGCCGCTCCCATGCCCACATTCTTGATCGCGCCGCCGAAGCCGGCCGCTTCGTGCAGTTTGAAGTGGGCAAGCGAGATGAGCGCGTCCGCGCGAATGACCGCCGACCCCACGTAAGCTTCCTTGATGTGGTTGAGATTTACCGGAACGGCGACCTCGTCCCGGCCGTCGATCCCGTCCGCGATGATGAGCGGCGCTCCGGCCACCGGGTAGGCAAACCCGTTCAGAATGGCCGTATTCAAGTGATCGACCGCATTCCCGCGAGTCCCGACGTAGAGCGTTCCGGCATCGGTCAGAAACGGTTTCGCTCCGGCCTCGATCACCGAATCCACGATGGGGCGCACCAACAGGGGCCGGATGAAGGCGGTGTTTCCCCGTTCTCCGAAGTGGATCTTGATGGCGGTGAGACCGTTCTTTTTCAAAATCTTCTTGAGGCCGGCTTCTTTTGCCAGGATGCTGATCTTGGTCAAAAGGCTCATTTTCTGCCGGCCGGCACCTAAAGTGGTGTAAAAAACCTGGCTGGTCATGGCTTTCCTCGCTTAAGGGCTTGTCCGTAAATAAAACCTTTGGGCTCGCATCCGGCTTTTGGCCTGCTTTTGCCGCTCCTCAATCGCAAAATCCTCGACGTAGCACCAGGCTACGCCTGCGGTTTTGCTCAATCGTCGCGACCAAATCAGTCTCAAAATCCGGCGCGATCCCGAAGAGGCTTATTTACGGACAAGCCCTAAGATAAAATATTTTCCCGGACGGTTTTTGAAAAACAGCGATACACCGCCAGTCTACCAGCGAAGCCAGCCGCAATGCAACAGCCGAATCGGCCTCAGGCACCCACCGGAGCCAGCAGGACGGCGAGGATTCCGGTGAGGAAGATGCCGTCGAACGTTCCGGCCCCACCGATGGAAGCCACGGGTGCACGCAGGCGCTGGAGCTTGTCGAGGTGCAGGATGTCGGCCCCGATGAGGGTGCCCAGCGTCCCGGCCACGTAGGCGGTCGGCGCCGCCCAGCTATAGTTGAATATCATGGCGGCAAGCGCCGCCACCACGGGCGGGATGAACATGGGGACCGCAATGCCGACGCCCTGTACCGGGCGTGCCATCCTGTAGACGACGTAGATCACCACTGCCAGGGCCATCAGCACGCGAATAGGGTTCGGAGAGTTTACGAGAAGGTAGAGCGACAGGACGGCCGGAATCAGTGCTCCGCCCACGTTGATGGCGAGCACCATTTCATGGGGCCGGCTGGTCCGGGGCGGCCGGAACCGCATCCCGAAAAACGAGACCGTCTGCCAGTCCTCGGGGTCGTCTTCTATGGGGATCCTTCGGAGCGGAATATTTATCGTGCTCCCGAAGATGCACAGAAACAGGAGCGAGAAAAGATACTCCGGAGGAATGCCGATACGGGCGAAAACCCAGGTAAACAACCCGAACTGGATCACCGCAAAAGCGAAAAGAAGAAGAAAAACAAAAAAGAACAAGAAAAAAACCAAAAAGGGCGGAAAAAACATAGGCCAGTCCTGTTCGTCGGGAAGGGTTGAAAACTTTCACCGATTAGCGTTGCTTTCGCTATACTTTTTCGAGCCCTTAATGGTGGCGGGGCTCCTACTCCGAATACGCGCCCGGGGCGATGGACGGCCCGTATTTGCCCTTGAGCATTTCGAGCTTGTGGGCCAGAGAATGCCACACGTTGAAATATTCCTCCGGGCAATCCGGGGCCATGCGCTCGTAGAACCTGATGGCGCGGTGGATTTTGGCGATCCACGGGTCTACCCGGAACTTGAAAAGCTCGTCATAGACTTCCCTGGAAAAATCCTCTTCCAGGTATTCCCGGAACATTTCCCGCAAGTCCTCGTAGACCGGGATGAAGCCGAGCGGCGCACGGTGGGCGTTGGCTTCGCCGTGGATGCGGCGTTCCGCCCAGTGCAGCCAGACCTTTTTGGCCAGCTTCGAGGTGAGGAATTCCCCGTCCTTGCCCTTGAGGAAATAATTGACGGTATAGATGCGGGGGGCCTTTTTTATCCCCTGCACGAACCGGATGTTGTTGGCGATGTAGTCCCCGATGGGGTAACTGATAAAATCCAGGTTCGCCATGGGCTGGGGCGCGAGGACCCCTTCCTTGCCGATGGTCGCCGAAGTGGTTTCCGACTCCAGGGTGCAGGCTTTGACCAGGATCCCGCTCTTCCAGTCGGGGGCCTCTTCGATGGGTACCGAAGTGTCGCTGTCCCGCCCGCCGTAGATGATTCCCTGGACATTCACCCCGTTTTTGTCCTCGTAGGCGGCGTCGATATTTTCGAGATACCAGAGCCTCAGCGTGTAGCGGGCGTTGCTGTGGGCGAACGAGATGGGGTTTCCCTTGGCGTCCGTTTTGCCTTCGTGCCATGGCCCGGAAAAATTCCAGCCTTCTTTCGGGATGTCCACGCCCATGCCCAGCCAGTAAGGCTGATTGTCGGGGCCGGTCAGGACATTCGAGAAGATGATCTCTTTTCCGGGGGTCATGAGCGTTTTGAAGATGAGCGGATCGTCTTCGGCATTGACGTCTTTGATGATGCCGAAAATACCGTTTTCCACGTTTACGGCCCGGAATTCTCCGTTGATGTTTCGAAAATAGGCAATGTCGTCGCCGATGATCTTTTCTCCCGGAAGCATCGCCGTGGAGGTCTTGCCGCACGCGGACGGAAAAGCGCCGCAAAAATGAGTCTTCCGGCCCCTTTTATCGTCCAGGATCGACATGACGAACATGTGCTCGCAAAGCCAGCCTTCCCGTCCCGAAAGGTTTATAGCCAGCCGCATGGAGTGTTTTTTAAGGCCCACGGAGTTGCCGGCGTACTGGTTGTTGGCCGAGAAGACAATGTAGTCTTCGAGGTCCTGGTAAATCCGGCGCTTGTCCAAATCCACCGAGTTGCCGTTTTCATCCAGCTTGCCGGCGCTGTGTACGAAGCGGAAGAACTTGTCCTTGTCTTCCATGCTCTTGAAATGTTCGTAGCCCCTGCGATACAGCAGTTCTTCGGAGTGGCAGACGTAGAAAGAATCGCTTATCTGGGCGCACGCCACCGAGAAGGGGCTGTGGGTGGGGCCTTCGCAGCTCAGCTTGACCACCGCCTGCTTCCCCTTCATGATTCCCTTGAGGATCCCGAGGACCTCCGCCAACCCTTCTTCGCGCTCCAGGGGCTGCAGGCCGGGCATTCGCGCCACCCGGTCTTTGGGCACCAGGTTCTTCGTGGCCCCCGGAGCCCTTCCCTGGTCGAAAAAACCGTCATAGTGGATCGTGTGGCCCTCTTTGGCCAGCTTCTTTTCCTCTTTGAGTTCGAGGGCGGTGTTTCTCAGGTACTCGGCATCCTCGTCGCTGTCGTCGCACATATAGACCGAATCCGGCTGGCACAGCTCTACGTATTCTCCTACGAATTCAAAAAGCTTGAGATTGTCGAGGGCGGTGAGTTTGAGGTAGCTTTCCGGAGACATCTTTTCCTTGAGCAGAGGTGCATACCGATTCTTGTCCAAGTCTGACATTTTCTATCCCTCTTCGCTGAAATGGAATTGTAAGTAGGTGGAAATACAGCGCTTTAGAGAATTGTTCAATAACATAAGCATGCTTCACCTAAAATGCTCACCCGCAGATGCTCAAAACGGCATCGAGAAGGTTTGAAAATACGGGCACACCGCTTCGGGCGCAATCCTCATCCGATTCGCCGGGACGCCTGATGCGGGCCGCTAAACACCCTGCCTGTTTTGCCGCCTCCACGTCGGAGTCGTAGTCCCCGACGAACCAGGTTGCGGCCGGAATGATTCCGTAAATGCGGCATGCGGCAAGAATCATGGCGGGCGACGGTTTCCGGCATTCACAATTTTCGTCCGGGCGATGCGGGCAGTAGAGGGCGGCGAGGATCCTGCCACCCGCCTTTTCCACCTCGCGCACCATCCCGTCGTGCATGCCCCAGAAATCGTCCCACGAAATCAGGCCGCGGTTCACTCCCGACTGGTTGCTGACCACGATTACCGATATGTTTTTTTCTTTCAACACCCGCAGCGCGTCCAGTGCTTCGGGGTGGAATTTCATTTCCTGAAAGTTCTTGACGTAGTCCGGCCTGTTTTCGTTAAATACACCGTCCCGATCGAGAAAGATGAAATTCCGGCCCTGCGCTTCGGGTGAATCGAGCCACACAATCATTTTTGTACTCCCGCTGCGAACCGTTGGTGTTTGTTCCAGCAGCGCTCTATTGATGCGGAATTACTTCGCGGCGTCAAGGGAAAAAATCCGGAGCATAAAAGTTAAGGGCCGATAGCTAAGGCCGTCTTTTGGGTGTATATTATCAGATAAAGGCAGGCGGCAAGCTGCCGCCGGGATATACGAGAACGGAACCCTATTAAAATACTATGCTCCAATCAGTCGATTTAGAAAAACTTCAGGACGAACTCGGATACCGGTTCAACAACCGGGACCTTCTTTTCCGCTCCCTTGTCCATCGCTCTTACGCCTATGAAAACCCCGACGTGGTGACCGATAACGAAACCCTGGAATTTTTGGGGGATTCCGTGCTGGGGCTGGCCGTCAGCCATATACTGATCGAGCGTTTTCCGGACTACGACGAAGGGGAGCTTTCGCGCCTGCGTTCTTCGATAGTGAACGAAAGAGAACTGGCGCACATTGCTTCGACCATCAACCTGGGCGACTACCTGCTTCTGGGAAAAGGGGAGGAACTTTCCGGGGGCCGCCAGAAACCATCTCTTCTGTCCAACGCCCTGGAAGCCCTGTTCGCCGCCGTCTATCTCGACGGAGGGCTCGATTTCGCCGTGCGCCTGGTCAAGCGGATGTTTTCTGCTTACCTGGAAAACAGGGAGGAAGAATACCTGCTGAAGGCGCTGGACAAAGATTTCAAAACCCAGTTGCAGGAGCTGACTCAGGCCAGGCTGAAGCTTACCCCCGTGTATTTTCTGGAAGCGGAGGAAGGGCCGGACCACGACAAGACCTTTCACATGAGGGTCGCGGTTGCCGACCGGGTGCTCGCCCACGGATCGGGCAAGAGCAAAAAGGAAGCACAGCAGGAAGCCGCGAGGAAAGCCATCGAACTGGTGAACGGCAATTCCGAACTGCTGGAGCAGGATGCCTCCTAGAAAAATCATATACCCGATCTTTTTGCCGCATGCCGGATGTCCTTTCAAGTGCGTCTATTGCAACCAGAATGCCGTAGTGGGGGCCGTTCCGGCCGTCGATGTCCCGGAGAAGGACAGGACGGGCGCGGGGGGGCCTTCGGAGGAAACGGCCGTTAGCGCAATCCGGCTGCACGCGGAACAGGCGCACAGCTCCGGCAGGGCAGGGGAGGTGGCCTTCTACGGCGGCACCTTTACCGCTTTGCCGCGCGAGACACTCGTAAAAATTCTGGACTGTGCGGCGGCCTTCGCCGCCGCCGGCCTTTTTACGGGCATACGGTTTTCCACGCGCCCGGACTGCCTGGACGAAGAAATCTGCGGACTTCTTTCGGCCTACCCGGTAAGCACCGTGGAATTGGGGGTGCAGAGCCTTTCGGATGCGGTCCTGGATGCCAGCGGGCGGGGGTATTCGGCTGCGCAGGTACCCGATGCGGCCGCACGGGTGCGGGAGCACGGCTGGTCTTTGGGCATTCAACTGATGGCCGGCCTTCCGCAGGACAGCCGGGATCGGTTTTTGGATTCGGTCGCGCGGGCGATTTCCATCGGCCCGGACTTCGTGCGAATATATCCGACCCTCGTCCTGAAAGACACGCGGCTGGCCCGGTCCTTCCGGGACGGGTCCTACAGGCCGCTGGCCCTGGAAGAGGCCGTGGAGTGGGCGGCTTGCGCCTACGGCCTGCTGATGTCCGCCGGTATTGCCGTTGCGCGCATGGGACTGCACGCCGACCCGGCGCTCGATCTTCCGGGCGCCGTCCTGGCCGGCCCGCATCATCCGGCCTTCGGGTATCTCGTTCGCTGCCGCTGGTGGCGGGACCGGATCGACCGGGAGATCGAGTCGACGGGAGGGGCCGGGTCGAAATCCATGGTGCTGCGGGCCGCATCGGCCATGGTGAGCGACGTCGTGGGCCACAGACGCTCCAATATCGCATACCTCCAATCCCGATGGGGGCTGGATTCGGTGAGAGTGCTGGGCGATCCGTCCCTGGCGGGGACCCGGTTCGTTATCGGCTTCCAATGATGAGACGTTTTGACGGAATGATTATCTAACTTTTGCGTGTATCCGCACGAAAAAGTAACGGCACGGGGAGAAAATTCACGATGGCAGAGTCAAACCAGCAACGCTTTCAATCGGGATACGTCGCCATCGTGGGGGCCCCGAATGTCGGCAAATCCACCCTGCTGAACCAACTGCTCGGGCAAAAGATTTCCATCACCGCGCCCCGGCCGCAAACCACCAGGAACCGGGTACTCGGAATCCTTTCGACCGCCGGCTACCAGATGGTCCTGGTCGATACTCCCGGAATTCACAAGGCGCGAGACGAGTTCAACCGCGCCCTGGTGGACACTGCCCTGGCCACTCTGAACGAATCGGACGTCATCTGCTTCATGGTGGAACCGGAAGCGGCCGGCCGCCAGGTGGACGAGTTCATCATCGAAAACCTGTCCGCGGTCCGCACGCCGGTGGTCCTGGTGATCAACAAAGTGGACGCGGTTAAAAACAAGACCGAACTGCTCCCGCTGATCGAATCCTACAGCAGGCGGCGGGCCTTCCAGGCGGTGGTGCCCATCTCCGCCCTCACGGGCGACGGCGTCGCCGACCTGCTCCACACGGTCCTGGAGCTTCTCCCGGAAGGGCCGCAGTACTTCCCGGAAGAACACGTCACCGACCAGCCCGAACGGTTTCTGGTCGCCGAACTGGTCAGGGAAAAGATCTTTCATCTCACCCGGCAGGAAGTGCCGTACGCGTCGGCGGTGCTGGTCGAAAGGTTCACCGAAATCCCGGAACGCAATCGCATCGAAATAGACGCCGCCATCAACGTGGAACGCGAATCGCAAAAAGCGATCATCATCGGGAAGGGCGGGCAGATGTTGAAGGAAATAGGCCGGCAGGCTCGGCAGGAAATCGAAACTCTGCTCGGATGCCACGTCTTCCTTTCCCTGTTCGTCCGGGTGCAGAAAGATTGGAGGAAAAACCCGAGGGCGCTCCGGGAATTCGGCTACGGGCAGGGGTAGGCGGCGGCTGGTTAAAAATAGCTCCGGTCCGGGTAGACGATCACCCGCCTGGCGGGTTCTTTTCCGATACTTTCCGTTCTCAGGCCGCATTTTTCGGCGAGCAGGTGCTGCAGGCGTCTCACGTGGGCGTTTTGGGGCGAAAGCTCGACCGGCCTTCCTTCCTCGCGTGCCGTTTCCACCGCCGCCTGCACCTCTTTGAGGCCCGCGTCCTCTTCGTCCACGAAATCTTCCAGCGGAAACAGGAAGCGCAGGAAATTTTCCATCTGCGTGGTGGTATTGCTCCTCAGCACATGGCGGGGGATACCGCGTGCCTCGGCGTCCCGGATGTCTCTCGGCTGGCGTTTTTCCTGGGACTTGAGCGTGAGGATGAGGTCCGCTTTCTCGATTTCGGGCACGATGGTGGCGGGGACCCGGAATTTCCGGATCACCCTTTCCAGACGCAGCCGGCTCACCCCGTAAGAGAAAATCCTGACGGTTTTTCGTCGCTGGCGCTTCCTTGGAGGCTTTTCAACGGCCGGGAAACCTCCCGGTTCCTTTTCATCAAGCTGCCCCGATCGGACCTCGACGGTGCCGTCCTCCATGCGCGTGCGGATTTCCGGCTCCAGGGCGGCGCCCCTCAGGAACCGGTCCACCACCTCCGCCACGTTGTGGTACACCGCCAGCCTGTCGCGCTCCTGAATCTCGATCATGACGTTGAAAGTGGGCGGCGCCTTCCGCTCCAGCACCGTTTTTTGCGTGCGCCGCCGACGCGCTTCCTCGTCGGAGAGCGTTACGGCCTGGATCCCTCCCACCAGGTCCATCAGCGTGGGGTTTTGGAGCAGGTTTTCCAGGGAATTCCCATGCGCCGTGGCGATCAACTGCACGCCCCGTTCGGCGATGGTCCTCGCGGCGGCCGCTTCGGCCTCCCTCCCGATTTCGTCGATGACCACCACCTCCGGCATGTGGTTTTCCACGGCCTCGATCATCACCGAGTGCTGCCGGTTGGGCGAAGGCACTTGCATGCGGCGCGCGCCGCCTATTCCGGGGTGGGGGATGTCCCCGTCGCCCCCTATTTCATTGGAGGTATCCACGATGACCACCCGCTTGCCCAGGTCGTCGGCCAGCACGCGGGCGGCTTCGCGAAGCAGGGTGGTCTTGCCCACTCCCGGACGTCCCAGGAGCAGCAGGGACATTCCCTGCTCGATCACGTCCCGGATGATGTCCACCGTTCCGAAAACGGCGCGGCCCACGCGGCAGGTGAGGCCGATGACCGTCCCGGTCCTGTTCCTGATGGCGGAGATGCGGTGAAGGGTGCGCTCGATGCCCGCCCGGTTGTCTTCCGAGAAGCCGCTGATCCGGGACACCACATAGCCGATGTCGTCGTGGGTAACCTGTTCCAGGGCCAGTTCTTCCATGGAGTCCCGGAAACGCGCCTGCGGACGCCTGCCCAGGTCGAGCACGATCTCGATCAGGGTGGAGCAATCACTTTTGGACTCCAGCTTTTCGCGAACGTGCGAGGGGAGCACTTCCAGCAGCAACTGAAGGTCGTCGGTCGCGGCCATGATTTCGGCGGACAATGGAGGCCTCCGGATTTTCTTTTCAGGGGACGCCGTGAACGTTTCCCCTGTCTTTCTCATTTCATAACGACCGGCGCGGCCGGGTCAATGCACCGCGGCGGCGGCACCCGGCACTTGTTCCAGAATCCAGAACGGCCGTACCGGCAAAAAGAGCCGACGATCTGGAATGCAGATGACAGCCGGCCCCGGTTTTCATTCTCCGTGCAGGTTATGTGGGGTCAGGCATCCGGAAACAGCCCCGCCGCCTGTTCGCGCAGCTTGAATTTTTGCACTTTCCCGCTTGCCGTCAGCGGATAATGGTCCACGAAAGTAACGTATTTCGGGATCTTGTAGCTGGATATCTTCCCGCGGCAAAAATCGCGCACGTCTTCGGGCTGCATCGAATAGCCGCCCTTCAGTATAACGAACGCGCCCACTTCCTCGCCGTACTTTACGCTGGGAACGCCCACCACCTGCACGTCCTGGATGCCCTCCATCTTGTAGATGAATTCTTCCACTTCACGCGGGTAAATGTTTTCGCCGCCCCGGATGATCATGTCCTTGTGGCGTCCGGTGATCGAAAGGTATCCGTCCTGATCGATCACTCCCAGGTCGCCCGAATGCAGCCAGCCGTCCTTGTCGATGGCCTCGGCGGTGGTCTCCGGCATCTTGTAGTAGCCTTTCATTATGTTGTAGCCGCGGCAGCACACTTCGCCCGTAGCGCCCTGCGGAAGCGGCTTCCTGGATTCCGGATCCATGATGGCCAGCTCGATCGCCGGCATTGCCCGGCCCACCGTTTCCACCTTTTTTCTAATATCGTCGTCGACCTTTGTCTGCGCGAGCACGGGGGAGCCTTCCGTGAGCCCGTAGCAGATGGTGATCTCCCGCATGTTCATTTTCTGCATCACTTCTTCCATGGCCACCACGGGGCAGGGCGAGCCGGCCATAATGCCGGTGCGAAGCGTGCTGAAGTTGAACTTGCTGAACAGCTTGTGCTGCAGGACGGCGATGAACATGGTGGGCACGCCGTAGAGCGCCGTGCAGCGCTCGGCTTCCACCGAGGCCATGACCTGCACCGGGTCGAAGGTCTCCAGGATGACCAGGGTGCTGCCGTGGTTGATCGCCGCAAGCACCCCCAGCACACACCCGAAACAGTGGAACAGCGGGACCGGCAGGCAGACCCTGTCTTTCGGGCCGAGTACCTGGTTTGCCCCAATCCAGTAGCCGTTGTTTCCGATATTGTGGTGGGTCAGCATGACTCCCTTGGGAAAACCGGTGGTCCCCGAGGTGTACTGCATGTTCACCACGTCGTGCAGGTCCAGTTCCGCCTGGCGGGCGGCGTATTCTTCGTCGGATACCGTCGCCGCAAGGGAAATCAGTTCGAATACCGAATACATCCCGCGGTGTTTTTCATGGCCGAGAAAAAACACCCGCTTGAGATAGGGGAGCGCTTCGCTCTGGAGGTATCCCCTCTGCTGGGTTTTCAGCTCGGGGACCAGTTCGTAGACGGTCTGGAGGTAGTCCGTATCCCGGTATCCGTCGATGATGAACAGGTTTTCCGAATCCGACTGCTTGAGGATGTATTCCAGTTCCGCGATCTTGTACAGCGTGTTGACCGTGAGCAGGATGGCCCCGATTTTGGCGGTCGCAAACTGGAGGGTCACCCAGTAGGGCACGTTGGTGGCCCATACGGCCACTTTCTCGCCCTTCCGGACCCCCAGCGCCATCAACCCTTTGGCGACCTGGTCCACCAGGTCGCCAAACTGCCGGTACGTCAACCGGTAATCGCGGTCGTAGTACACGACCGCGTCATTGTCCGGATATTTGCGTATGCTCCTGTCGAGGATTTGTCCCAATGTCAGGGACTGGAGAACCGCAGTTTCCATGATGCCACATCCTGCTTTCTATTCCGGAAAATAAAGTACCGCGTAAATTTCCGCCCGTTCACTGCGGCAGCTCACGTAATGGGGGACGGCAGAGTTGTAATAGACACTGTCACCGGTCTGGAGCAGGTGGACTTCGTTCCCGTAGGACACTTCGACCTCGCCGGACAGGACCACGATGAATTCTTCCCCTTCATGCGCGGAAAGCTTCTTGTCGGATTCGGGTTCGGGCATGATCTCGATATAGAAAGGTTCCATGTGCCGGTCTTTTTTGCCCCGGCCCAGGGAGTGGAAACGCAGGGCGATGGGCTTGTCTTTGCCCTTGATCATACTCAGTTCTTCTTTCCGCTGGCCCAGACGCACGATCAGCGGGTCCCGGCTCAACTGGTCGTCGAGAAACGTCCCCAGGCGGGTGCCCAGAGCGCGTGCGATTTTGATCAGCGGCCCCAGAGAGGGATAAATATTTTCTTCCTCGACGGCGGTGAGGAACTCGACATGAAGCCCGCTTCGTTCGGAAATATCTTCGATCGAGAGATTTTTTGCTTCCCTGAATCTTTTAATTCGCGTTCCCATCTTGTCATCGGTGTTCAAAGCGCGTCCTCCCTGTATTTAGAATTTTTTCCTGGAACCTGATTCGCCAGGTTGATCGGGAAATTGCCCGTGTATTGTGTAAACCGCAACGTCTGGCGGTGGTGCCGCCATCGAATCTGCAGCCAATTTGGAATTTCGGGAAGTTGGACTGGGACTGCCCCGGCAAGCCTGCTCGAAACGGCTTCTTATAGCCCGATCTACGGGGATTTAAAAGGAAAAACGAGTAGAGAAACCGAAGTACCGGCCACGCAGTGCTATTTTCTCACATTAATAATCCCGGATCCCTCTATTTTATCCTGCTTGAGCTTGAGTAGGACCTGGTTCACATCGCACAGGTCAAAAACCTCCACCCGTGCCCGGATCGGGATTTCGGCCGCCGTCCGCAGCAGTTCCATCCCGTCTTCACGGGTGTTGGCGGTCACGCTGTGAATGTTCTTTTCGTAAAACAGGTGCTTCTCGTATACCATCTCCGGGATGTCGCTCATGTAGATTCCGGCCAGGGCCAGCGTGCCGCCCTTGCGCAGCCGGGAAAGCGCACGGGGCACCAGGGGCCCCGCCGGGGCGAAAATGATGGCGCTGTCGGTTTCGACCGGCATGTCCTCGACACGTTCCCCCACCCAGTCAGCGCCCATGCGCTCCGCCAGCGCCCTGTGGTTCTCGCCGCGGGTGACCACGTACACCTTGCAGCCCCAGTGCTGCGCCACCTGGAGCACGATATGGGCCGAAGACCCGAACCCGTAAAGTGCCAGGCTTTGCCCCGGACGCAGGCCGCTGCGCTTGAGGCTGCGGTACCCGATGATCCCGGCGCACAAAAGCGGCGGCGCGTCGGTATCGGTGAACACGTCCGGAATGGGATAGGCGAAGTTTTCATCCACCACGGCATATTCGGCGTAGCCGCCGGGAGCGTGGTAGCCGGTAAAGCAGGCGTTTTCGCAAAGGTTTTCCCGGCCCGAGACGCAGTACGGACATTTCCCGCAGGTGTGCCGCAGCCAGGCAATGCCGATCCTTTGCCCCTCGGCGAACCTGTGAGCCCCGGTCCCCAGGCGGTCCACCACGCCCACCACCTGGTGGCCGGGAATGACCGGATGACCAGGGAAGGGGAGTTCCCCTTCGATCACGTGCAGATCGGTCCTGCATATTCCGCAGGTGCTGATCCTGACGCGAACCTGCCCCGCGCCGGGCTCGGGGTCGAGCACGTCCATGCATTTCAGGGGCAAGGTTTCCATGGGAGCGCATTTTTCAAGCACCATTGCCTTCATAACAACCCTCTGTCCTGCGGCACTGCATTCCGGATTGATTTGTATGCCATTATTTCCGATAATACACCCTCGGGCGCGATAAATCAAAATGGAGAAAATATTGCCGGACAAAAGCGACGGCCGGGAGGGCAGGGGGGCCGGACGGCATTCACCTTTCCGGGCGGCCCTGCCGATTGGTATTGCGATACTGCTGGCAGCGGCAGCAATCCTTATCCTATACATTCCGGCCGTGCAGGAAGCGATTGTCCGGCGCGTCGTGAGCCGGATCGCACAGAGTGCCCGGCTGGAAGTGGAATTCCGGTCCTGCCGGTGGCGGCCGTTTTCGGGCCTTTATCTCGAAGGGGTGAAGGTGCGCTCCGAGGCGGCCACGGTCCTGGACTGCGTGAAGATGGACGTCAGCTACGCGCTTTCCATGGGCAGTCCGCATGTACGGGTGAGCGAAATTTACCTGGAAAAGCCGCTGTTGCGGCTCGAAAGAAGCCACGAAGGCAAGTGGCGGGTACCCGCCGGGCTGGCCGGCGGCGGCCGGGGCAGGGGAGAAGGGGGGAGCGATCCCTCGTGGGCCCGGGTTCCGCTTCCCAAATTG
>LUZZ01000398.1 GCA_001603845.1 Syntrophobacterales bacterium Delta_01
GCCCAAGGGGGCGGATTATACCCGTAAGGCTCAAGTGGTAATTTTATTTAACAAATATTATTGTGTTCCTCAGTGAATGGTGCTAGAGCGAAACTACTGAGCGGTGTATTTTTTCTCCAGGCTGGCGACTGTTCTCGTTAACCGATTTTATGGCGGAAACAAAAAAGGTACCAGGAAAGACCGGATGTCGTTATGGGTGGGGCCGGTCGTTTTCGCTCCGGCACTGATCCCCGGATATTGCGTGAGTCAGCGCAAAAATGGCGTCGGCTCCGATCTATGCTGCTTGACCAGACGGCGTCCCGGATCGACGGCCCCGGGCCTGCGAGGCGTGCGGACCATTTCCCGCTCCAGTTGCTACGCCGGGCAATCTGCCGGGTTGACGCAGGCTATGAAGATTGCAGTGACGCCGATCACCTGAGGGGTACCCGGCGTTCCGAAAAACAGTCCTGTGCCTTTCCCGTTGTATGGTTGAGTGGGAAATAATATTATTTTGCAGACTATTTGACTGTTCAGCGAGTTTTTTAGCGCAGAAGCCGAACGCGAAGCGCTCGGATGTATATGCACTGAAGTTGGTGCATTATTCCGGGCTGGCCGAATGGATTATTGATACCGGGAATAAAACTGGAGCACCAAGCGGGAGGACTTACACAAACTCATCAAACAGGAGCGAACGTTATGAACAAGAGATTGTTGTCACTGGCTGTCGTGGTTTTCACCTTCCTGTGCTTCGTATCTGTAACATGTTCCGAGACGGTGCCTAAAGACCAGAAGAAGGTCACTACGGAAGGCAAATACGTTACGGTAGTTGAAGCCTATGACATGTGGAAGGCATCTCCGGAAAAAGTCAAGATCATCGATTGCCGCACCCCCGAAGAATACGCGCTGATCGGACATGCTCCAATGGCATACAACGTTCCCAGCAAACTGTGGAACGGCAAGTTCAATGCCGAAAAGAAAGAATACGGCCTCGACGATAATCCTGATTTTGACGCGGCGGTGAAGAAGGTGGTCAAACCCGGGGACACGGTCATGGTGATGTGCCGGTCGGGCCACAGGAGCGCCATGTCCGTGAATCGACTCGCTACTGCCGGAATTAAGGGAGTGTACAACATCATCGACGGTTTTGAAGGTGACAAGATTGCCGAGGAGGACAGCTACATGAAGGGCAAGCGCGCGAAGAACGGCTGGAGGAATGCCGGATTGCCCTGGACTTACAGTCTCGATCCCAAGCTTGTCTATCATCCGGGCAAATAGGTATCCCGATTCGCGTTCGGGGGCTTCCGGGAAGCGATAGGTTGCTCTCGAAAAATAATGATGGATTGCGTTCCGTTCCGTCCGTCCTGACAATGGGAGCGCAATCCATCACGTTCGACCGTGCCCGCCCGGGCATTCCCGCGCGAAAGGCGATATCTCGATGCAGAAACGGAGCGCACCCCCCAAGCGCTCCAAGAAGGCTGTGAGTATCTGAATTTATCCAACCTTAGAACGATTGCCAAGTGACGCTTGGCCCCTTCCGTAAGTATTGGGATTTATTTATACCGGGCGCAATTCCCCATGATGCCTCGCACTCCCGCGAAGCACGAGAATGCTATCTTCGAGATCATTGGTGTCCGCCCCTTTTTTTAAAGTGTATCCACAATTTCCCGATGACGATCACGGCTGCCGCGAAGGCCGCCTCGACGATGTATACCGCCGTATCGGACGGGTGGAGATAATTGTAGACCACGGGGTCGGTGACGATCATCTCGCCGGAAACTTTCCCCAGTATGGCGGCGCCGATGTAAATGATTATGGGGTACTTGTCCATCAGCATGGAGAGCAGTCCGCTGGTGAACATGATAAACGGAATGCTGAGCCCCAGGCCGAACAGCAGGAGAAACAGGTTTCCGTGGGATGCCCCGGCGATTGCCAGCATGTTGTCCAGGGACATCGTCGCGTCCGCCACCAGGATTATCTTGATAGCGTGGGCGAAGTCGCCGGCCTCCTGCCGGCTTGTTTCTTCGTGGACGCCGTCCGTTAGAAGCTTGACCGCCACCCAGAGTATCAGCACGCCGCCCACCAGCTTGAGAAAGCTTATCTGGAGAAGCCGAGCCACGAAAAAGGTGAGCAGGACCCTGAGCAGGGCGGCCGCCCCGGAGCCGAAGACGATCCCCTTCACGCGCTGGTCCGGCGGCAGGCTCCGCACGGCCATGGCAATGACGACTGCATTGTCTCCGGAAAGAATTACATCTATGACGATGATGCTTAGAAAAGCTGAGATAAAGGACCAGTTCAAACCAATATCGCCAATCGACAACGAATCGCTCCTCTATAAACCCGCGGGAGCGGCTCAGGCGGGTCCTGAAAGATCGCTCCCGAAGCTTGACGGCAAAAAAGGCTTTTCCTGCCCCCGCCGGGCATGAAAAATTATGTAATGACGCCGGATTCCCGCCTAAAATCGCTACGGGAATGAGGCTTACGGAGATTTTGCGTTTACTCGTGGAATTCCCTGTCCCGGTAACCGCTCCCCTTTGTGTTCCCGCCCAGTTCCCCCCGTGCCGGCGGGCACAAAAAAGCCGTGCCCGCATCATCCTTTCGCAGCTACTTTCGACGTTGCGTGTTCCTTATACTATTGATAGCTTCCGATAGAAAGTCCATTGCCCGTCTCGCGTATTCCCGGACGGAGGCCAGACTTTCGGAGCGGTCGAGGTCGAACCGGAACGAGAAGAGCCGTTTTGCAAACGGAGTGAGGCGGCCGCGGTTGTAGGAATCCGCCGTGGCCTTTATCGCCTCGGCCTGCGTGGGGTAGGGGTGAATGAGGGCGGAGAGAGCTTTGAGCCCGATGCCGTGGGCGACGGCCAGGGTGATCTCGTTGATCATCTCGCCCGCGTGGCGGGCGACGATGGTGGCCCCTAAAATCCTGTCGGAGCCCCTGGCGACCATGACCTTCACAAACCCTTCCGTTTCCCCATCCAGGATCGCCCTGTCCACCTCGGCGAGGGGCTTTACAAAGGTTTCCACCGCGATGCCTTTTCGCTGCGCGTCCCTTGCGTACATGCCCACATGGGCGATTTCCGGGTCGGTGTAGGTGACCCAGGGAACGGTGAGAGCGCTCACCCTGGCGTTGCCGGGGAAGAAGGCGTTCCGCAGAATCAGGCGGGCCGTGGCGTCCGCCATGTGGGTGAATTTATACGGCAGGCACACGTCCCCCGCCGCGTAGATGCGAGGGTTGGTCGTCCGGAGATGGTCGTCCACCCGGATTCCCTTTTTCGTGTCGTAGGCTACGCCCGCTTCTTCCAGGCCGAGGTTTTCCACGTTGGGCGCACGTCCCACTCCCACCAGTATTTCGTCCGCTTCGAGGCTTTGAGCTGCGCCGCCCGCGTCGTATTCGATCACTTTCGGGCCGGGGCCGCTCACCCGTCGCGGCACGGCATCGAGGACCACCCGGATGCCTTCCCGCGAAAAGGCGTCGTGGAGAAATCGTATCGCGTCTTCGTCTTCCCGGCCCAGCAGGTGAGGCGCCCGTTGCAGGATCGTGACCCGGCACCCCAGGCGGCTGAAAGCCTGTGCCAGTTCGCACCCC
>LUZZ01000399.1 GCA_001603845.1 Syntrophobacterales bacterium Delta_01
GAGATGTGTATAAGAGACAGGAACATACTGAAATAATCAACCAGACAACTTCTGCACTATTGAAACTACCATCTTTTATTAATCCTCCAATTACAGCTAATGCACCTGACTGCACAACAACTATAGCAGTACTCCATTCTTTGAGCAATCTAATCGCCTCAAATGCCCTTTGTTCCTTGTCCATTACTATTCTCCTAGTCAAATATCCTTCTTTGATGGGGCTTTAAGGGCAATGATAGGAGCTGTTTAAGCTCATGTGCTGGAACCCGTGCCAACTCTTTGGGTTCCATCTTATGAAGTCCCCCTCCATAGACCCTCCCTTCCATCAGCATGGATTCAGGCTGTATCCGATTTAGAATTTCCCAGATCCGACGCAATAAAGGTGGTTTCTCCGCTATAGCCTGGGCGAGCGGCTTTTTTGGATAAAGAGCCAAGTACACATTTGTAACAGTTGCGCGAGAGTTGTTTAGGATAAACCGGAAAGGGCGTCCATTTTTGTTATTGCCGCGACCCAAATAGGTGCAGACAAAAGGAGCTGGTGGCCTATTCTCTTGGCTGTACCAAGGCGAGCGATGCTTGCAAAGGTAACGTTGGGAGACTCCGCTCTCCTGGCCTTCCGCAAGATAGTACCAGAGGCTTGGATAGTTTTCTTTAATCTCGGCCTCTGGGAGACGGCAATCCAGAAGAAACAGAGGATTTTCAATTACCGGATTGCCCTTTTCATCCGACGGAATCTCAGTTATCTGCAAGTAACGCGGGCTTGGGAGGATCGGGCTAAAAAATTTCTCCGGAAGACCACGCTTGGCAATTTGAGAGGCATTGAGAATGAAAAAGGCGTTGTTCCCGGTAGCCAAGCCACGCCGAATTAAAAAGAAATCGGATAATTCCGGTGCGGTCTCATCCTTGCGTGTCCCTGACATCGGGAAACGAGTCCATTTCCGTTCCCCGCGTAAAATCTTAGAGGGGATTAATCGTGATATTTTTGGATTCGAAAGAGTACCTCCAAAGGTGAATCTAACATCATATTCCTGGGGCGGGGTTTCTTTCCTGAACCACACGACTGCGGAAGACACCAGGGCGTCCCCAAATTGCACATCCACGGGATCGAACCTGTGAATGTGGAGTAATCTGACTTTTTCCAGCAGGTAGCGCTTCAAGGCCGTCCCATAATTCACGTCCATAAATTCACTGGGGATCAACCATCCAGCAAGTCCGCCATTGGTCATCCAGGCATGAGATAGCCCAAGAAAGTGGCAATACAGGCCACTCAGGCCACCAAACTGTACCCCACATGCCATCCGACTTGCACTTTGGAGTCTCGTTTTTTCGCCATTAAAGATATGATGATGCCTGACATAGGGGGGATTGCAGATTACTAGGTTATAAGAGTCCTCACGCGGGGCGGCCTTGGTGAAATCCGACAAGTTCAGGTTGAGGCCGGTATCCCGCCAAAGCTCATGCGCGGGCATGCCGTAATGAGGATCAATTTCGAAGCCAGTCGCGGCCTCAATCTCACTCGATAAAAAAATTTGCATTAACGCGGAATAAAACGCGCCTGTTCCAAAGCCAGGGTCAAGAAAACGGATCTTCTGCCCGCGTGGCAAAAGCTTCTTCGCATATGACAGAATTTCCAGGGCGAGCGCAAAGGGCGTCGCAAATTGTCCCATGCGGTTGCGCTCGGCCTGAGACTTTCTGGAATCGAGAGCCGATTGCAAGTCAAGTCTTCTCAACTCTTTATTTCTGAGCGCGTCGTCGGCATTTCTCGCACTATAAACCGAATTCAGTGAGGTCATCGATCCGATGCTCCCATACCCAATCAATTCTTTCTGCAGCTTCATAGCCCAGATACCCGGTATTAAAATACCCGCACAAGAATAAAATATAATGAATCCGGTCTCCATAAGTGTGCCGAAGCTGGGTCGCCTTGGTAGCCTCTTCTTTCTGCCGTTTATTGACATTCGTAAAATCGCCCGCCGATTTGGCCTCAACCAACAAGGGGAAGTCGCCGGTCTTGGCCGTTTTCGGCATGATCACGGCATCAACGGGAATGTTGATGGTTCTTAAAGCTCCTTCCGGTTGCACCGGGACATTCAAACGGAAAGCGTAAGTACCTGGGTCCATGGTATCGAATTTTGTGCCTTCTCCTGGAGCGAACTGCCTATAATCACGTTGGTCAAGCCATCTGGAGATTGCCGCAAGCTGCCTTTTCTCCTGGGCATTGCGAATGACCGGGTTTGCGACAGACCCGCAAAGACGGTCTGCGACTATGGTCGCAGCTCGATAAATCTCCTTCTCGGATGGTTTCATCTTACCGCTTAACCACACGAAAATATCAGTATCGGCCATTTTTTCGATAACTTGGCTAATTTCTTCAAGCTGCTTTTCAAGGTCATGATCAAGCATACGAGACGGCAATTTGCCCTTCTCCATTGCAAGCACGAGATTTTTGGAAACACCTGCGAGCCCTATCAACCGATCAACGGCAAGTGGCGGACAGGTAGACATACGCAAAGTCCGAATAACAGAGGGATTGGCCTTTAGGTTCGCCGTTTTGATGTTTGTCAGGTTCTCTGTGGTTTTTAGAGTGGCCTCAACCTCTTTAGCGGTATGAATTCGAGTATTACGGTAGGCTTCAGGCGCGAATTCAAGAAACCAGCAATTGTACATATCGACAGAGAGGGCAATGTCGGGCTTCCATCGATCAGGTTTATCCCTATTGACGTCCATTTCAAAAAATCCTCTTCCACAATGGGAAATCCCTGGTGACACTTCGCCATATTAACCTGAAGATGTGTATTACACGATCTTTTCGTGCCTTGGAATAAAGGATTTTCGTGCTCAAAGGACGGTCAAGGGCAGCTAGGCATATGCACATTGCTCCCTTCTGAAGGCCGCCGAAGGCTTGCCGGGAATGGATGAGACCGACAACGACCTGTTAGCGTGAACGGTCCAGATCTCTCAGAAGCTGACCAGGTCGTAGAAGGCCACGGCCGCAAAAGCACTTTTGTAACTTAACTCTTCTGCAGCCCTTGTACGTTCCGGTACACTACCGGATACATTTCCAGGTTGCTCCGGATAGATTCCACTCCTTCTTCCAGACACACGAGAAAATCGGCCCCAAGCCCCTTCAGCTTATTTTCATACCAGCGATATGCTTCTTCGATATCGGCTTCCGCCTCGGAACGCAGCAGAATCGGACGAATTATTTTGTGATCCTGAGTCTATCTCTGGTTTCCTCCCATGGCTTGCCCTCATCCGGAGACGCATTACACAAGGCAATCCTGCGGTCCAGTTCTTTTTTCTGGGTTTCGGTGATTTCTACCGATTCCTGCTCAGCCGCAATGCTGTCCCATATATCCTGGACTATGAGGATTCGCTCGGCAACGCTTAACTTTTTATTTCCGAGGGCGTTAAAGACCGTTCCATATCTTTCCCCCTTTGCAGCTTTTTCCTACAACCTAATCACCACAGCCCCCCGCCTCGGGACCTCCGGGCAAGAACCGCCCGGCAGGGGGCTTTTAGAGCGAGAGAGAAACTTGCCTACTGATTTATTCTAGCTCAAAAAACCGCCCGGCTCCAGCACAGTATCCTCCATCGCGAGCCTCGTTCCCGCTAACCCCTGCAAAACGTGAAAAGTGAACCATGGAGAGAAGAAGAAGAAGAAGAAGGGGCGCCCGGGCTCTTCACGGCCCGGAGCGGGGAGGAACCGGACCGGTGAGAACCTCACCCATTGAAAGATGTCGGGACCCCTTCTGTTTGGGAAGCTGCCTACTTGTAGCCCTCCCCTGTTACATCGGGGATTCGGGTTCGTGACTTTTGCATGACGGCCCCGAAAAACCGGACACGGCCGCCGCTTATTCTTCGCGGAACTCCCCGAATCCGCAGGGAATGTCTTTGTCAACACCTCAGTTAAGAATGATTCGGAACAATGCAGTGTTCTTCTTCGCTGTAACAAAAAAATCACCGTTTCGTCATTCATTCGCCAAATTCCGCGTGTAGTGTCCCTCAAACAACTTGGGAGGGGTACATATGCAAAACATGCAGAAGTTCAGTCTCAACACCGCCATGCTCCATGAAATCTTTGAACGCGCCAAGCCCATGGGCCACTACGAGAAGGAAGAGAACCTGAACCTGGGGTTCGGCTTCCTGTACTATGGACTGGCCCGGTTGCTACGGCCCAAACACCTGCTGGTGATCGGGTCGGGTTTCGGGTTCAGCGTGGTCTGCTTCGCGCTGGGGCTCAAAGACAACGGCGAGGGCATGGTCACCTTCGTTGACCCGTCCTATTCGCTGCTCAAGGACGGACCGTTCAAGACGATCGGAGGGGCCGACTACTGGAGCCGGCCGCAAAACGTGCACGAGCACTTCCAAAGATTCGGCCTGGAAGACATTGTCACCCACTATAAGCTGAGATCGGACCAGTTTTTCGCCTCCTACAAGGCCCTGGGCCTTCCCGAAATCGACATCGCTTTCATCGACGGGAGCCACGCCTACGAAGACGTACAGCATGACTTCCTCAAAAGCCTCGAACACGTGCACAAGAATTCCTACATCCTCCTGCACGACAGCAACATCTACGTGAGGGAAGTGATCGGCCATGCCGGCGTAAAGAAGTGGATCAAGCTGCTCAAAAAGGAAAAAGAATTCTTCGAGGTGGTGAATTTCCCCTTTTCTTCCGGAGTAGCGCTCGTACGGGTGCTTCAAAACAACATATGGAGGTATACCAAACCGTAGTGGTTCTCCTGGCCATCTTGACATCTTGCGTAGCCACGGGCGCCATCCTGTACCTGTTTTGGCGTCATATCTGGTTTTTTCGAAATCCACGGAGAAGCATCCCCCCGGTAGGATCGGGGATTTTAAGCCCTGCAGACGGGACGGTCGTCTACGTAAAAACCGTGCTTCCCGGCGAGAAGGTAATCAGTATCAAAAAGGGCCGGGAAGCCACGATCACCGACATAACCAAGGAAGATATCACCCAGCCGAAGATCCTGGTGGGGATTTTCATGAGCCCGTTTAACGTCCACTACAACCGGGCCCCCACCGCCGGCGCGGTGGAATCCATCCGGCATCATCCCGCCGCCGGTCACAATCTCTGCATGGCCCGCATGCACTACCGCACGGTGTTCAAACGCCGGCCGCTGTACCGCAACAGCCTGCATATCGTTCAAAACGAAAGGACCGTCACCAGGATCGGCGCCAGCTACCACGGCGTTCCGGCTTCCTGTTACGTAGTCCAGATAGCGGCCAAAAGCGTCAGCGGCATCGAATCGTACGTCAATGAAGGCGACCGGGTCGATGCGGGCCAAGTGTTCGGAATGATACGAATCGGATCGCAGGTGGACCTGGTGATGACCCATCTCGAAGGGATGAAGGTGCGGGTTCGCCCGGGCGACAGGGTAAAGGCGGGTGAAACGATCATTATCGAGTAGAACCGATACCATCAGGAGAGAGGAGCCATGAAGATCGACTTGCATGTCCATTCGAAGTACTCATTCCGTCCCTCGCAATGGATTCTGCAGAAGCTGGGGTGTCCCGAAAGCTTTACGGAACCCTCCACGCTCTATCGCATTGCCAGGGACAAAGGGATGGACCTGGTAACGATAACCGACCACAACACGATTGCCGGCAGCGCGGAGATCGCTCACCTGCCGGACACGTTTATCAGCGAGGAAGTCACTACCTACTTTCCCGATGACGGGTGTAAGGCCCACGTGCTCGTCTATCAAATCAACGAGAGCATTCACCGGGAGTTGCAAAAAATCCGGGAAAATATTTTCGACCTGGTATCGTATCTCAGGCAGGAAAAAATTTACCACTCGCTCGCCCACCCTTTATATTCAATAAACGACAAGCTGAAAATCGAGCACATCGAAAAGTTCATCCTGCTCTTCCAAAACTTCGAACTCAACGGCGCGCGGGACGACTACCAGAACCATTGCATCCGGAAAATCGTGGACAGGCTTTCCCCGGACGTTGTCGAACGACTGGTCGAAAAGCACAAAATCGCCCCCCCCTTCTCCGCACCGTGGAGGAAGCACCTTACCGGCGGTTCGGACGATCACAGCTCACTGAATATCGCCCGGCACTACACCGAGGTGAATGCGGCCCAAACCCTGGAACAATATTTCGAGGGGATCGAGGCGGACAAAGCCGTGGTGGTGGGAAAGGGATCGACCCCGCAGGTACTCTCCCACAACCTTTACGGCATTGCTTACCAGTATTACAAGCGCAAGCTCAACCTGGAGAGCAAGGTGGGCAAGGACCCGGTGCTGCGCTTCCTCGACGGGTGTCTCCAGGCCAATCCCGAAGCGGAGTCCGAAGACAGGCTGGTGCGGCGCCTCATCTATTCGTGGAGGGAGCGCAAGGTCCCCCGCCAGGAAAAAGAGGGCAGCATCCAGGACCTGCTCCGCTTCGAAGCCCAGAAGCTCATCTACGACAATCCGAAACTGAGGGAGATCGCCCGCCGGGGTGACCATAAGATCGAAAACAGGGCACAGAGCTGGTTCAATTTCGTCAACCACGTCTCGAACAGGGTCCTGGTCCACTTTTGGAACTCCCTGCTGAACAATTTCTCAGGCGCCAATTTCCTCAACATATTCCAGTCCCTTGGTTCGGCCGGGGCGCTTTATTCGGTCCTGGCGCCCTACTTTGTCACTTTCACCGTTTTCTCGCGGGACAAACTTTTCAGCAAGGAAGCGCTCACCCATTTTATGGCCGACCGCTCGAACCCGTCCTCCATCGAGAAGCCGTTCAAACTCGTTCACTTCACCGATACCTTCTACGAAATAAACGGGGTGGCCCTCACCATCCGGCGCCAGCTCCAGCTTGCCAAAGACAGCCGCAAGGACCTCACGGTCATCACGTGCGATTCCGAAAACCATCCGACCACGGAGGGCGTGCGTAACTTCGAACCCATCGGGGCCTACGGTTTTCCGGAATATCCCGAGCAGAAGATGTTCTTGCCGCCCTTTCTGGAGATGCTCGATTACTGCTACGAAAAAGATTTCACCCAGATCCACGTGGCCACGCCCGGGCCGCTCGGCCTGGCGGCCCTTGCCATTGCCCGGATCATGAAGCTGCCGGTAAGCGGCACCTACCACACGGCAATCCCGCAGTATGCCCAGATTCTTACCGGAGACGGAAGCATCGAAGAACTGGTCTGGAAATACACCATCTGGTTCTACGAACAGCTCGACTGGGTGCTGGTGCCGTCCAAGCACACGGGGCACGAACTGATTGAAAAAGGACTTGATCCGGGAAAAATCCGGCTGTTTCCCAGGGGGGTGGATACGGAAAAGTTCCATCCCGCCAAGAGGGACCCCTCCTTCTTGAGAAGAAATTTCGGCACCGGGGACGGCCTCAAGATCCTGTACGTCGGACGAATCTCGAAGGAAAAAAACCTTCACCTGCTGGTCCGCGCCTTTGAGGGCATCGCAGAAAGAATTCCCGAAGCCGAACTGGTCCTGGTGGGCGACGGTCCTTATCTCGAAGACCTGAAAGCGCTCGCCGCCGGAATCCCCTGCGTCTTCACCGGCTACCTCGAAGGAGAAGAGCTTGCCTCGGTTTATGCCAGTTGCGATCTCTTTGCATTCCCCAGCGCTACGGACACTTTCGGAAACGTCGTGCTGGAAGCGCAGGCATCCGGCCTTCCCGTAATCGTGACCAATCTGGGCGGCCCGCAGGAAAACATGATCCCGCAAACCACGGGCTTCGTCGTGGAATCCGGCAGTGTCGAAAGCCTGGCCGAGGCTCTTCAGGCGCTCCTTTCCGACCACATCCGGTTGAAGGAAATGGGCAGGGCCGCACGGCTCTACATGGAAAAGCGCTCCTACGAACTGGCGTTCGAAAAGACGTGGTTGATATACCGCGACTGCGCCAACGGCATGGAACAGGAAATGGCCGCCGCGGTCTGAAAAAGGCCGCAGCCGGACCGGCCGAACCTTTTTCATCGAAGCGGACCAAAGCGTATGTACGAAAAAGTGGTACGAACCTGGGACGAACTGCAGCATGAACTCTACGAAGACTCGTGGAACGCGGAGCTCGGGCGATTCCGCTCCCGCTGCGCTTTCCGCGGCCTCTCCGATGCGGGCTACCGCCTGGAAACGACGCTCATGCGCCTGCGGGGCAAGTATACGGAGCTGGAAAACCATCTGCTGCGCAATTTCAAAAAGTACGCGCACCGAAACGTGGTGAGCGGGAACTCCATCTGGCACTGGCTGGCCGTAGCCCAGCATTTCGGGCTGCCCACCCGGCTTTTGGACTGGACCTACTCGCCCTTCTGCGCCCTCCACTTCGCTACTTCCAACCTGGAAAAGTACGATACGGACGGCGTCGTCTGGGCGGTGAACTACGTACGAACCCACCGGCTGCTCCCCAGGGACCTGAAACTCCGGCTGGAACACGAGGGCGCCAACGTATTCACCGTCGAGATGCTGTCGGAAGCCGTACAAAGCCTCCAGGAACTGGACCGGCTCTGCGAAGACCCTTTCGTGCTCTTTTTCGAACCCCCGTCCATCGACGACAGGATTGTAAACCAGTACGCGTTTTTCTCGGTGATGTCCGATCCGGCCGCCATCCTGGATAACTGGCTAGACCGGCACGTTACGGTTGCCCGCAAGATCATCATCCCCGCCGCTTTGAAGTGGGAGATTCGTGACAAGCTCGACCAGGCCAATATCACGGAGCGAGTGTTTTTCCCCGGCCTGGACGGCCTGAGCAAATGGCTGAAAAGGCATTACAGCCCTCGCTACCCAAGCCCTTCGGACAAGTTCGAAGGGCTTGCCGGTTTATGGAGCCTGCACCAGAAAGTATCCAATGAGTAATTGTTTGTTATGGCCCGCACTGTCTTCGGCCCCACGGGTTCCCGGCTGGATGGATTGCTTGAAAAAATCGCGGAATTATCTGAAGTTTACTCAAAGTTCTTCAAAAAGAAATAAACCCGCAACACAGTTGTAACATAGATCATATATCTTCCCTGGCAGCACGGTAAGGACAGGCGAAGGTCGGGGGCTGAACATCCACCCGGGATTTGACCAACCACTTTCAGGGCGCAAGGATTTGATGATGTGCCAGCAGGCAACGGCAGCAACAGTATCGGTTGGATGTCCCAGGTGCGGGTCGGACGCCGTGTACAGGTACGGCAGGACCAGTCAGGGCAGGCAGCGGTTTCGGTGCCTCATTTGCGGACGGC
>LUZZ01000400.1 GCA_001603845.1 Syntrophobacterales bacterium Delta_01
GGCAGGTGGGTGGTGGCCGGGCTGTACGCGGACGCCGACAAGGTCCGGGCGGAGCCTTTTGCCGATATAGAAATAAATCTTCTCGATATCTGGCCCTGATCCGGGCGGAAATCCCTATGTCTTTGCAGTTTTGCGGCGGTTTCGTCCCCGGCGCGGGGGGCGCAGGGTTGGGGTGAAAAAGTGAGTGATATCAATCCATTCCCCCTCCCATCGCAGGGAGGGGGATTCTCGTTCCTCTATTGATGAACCTGGATATGCTTTTGGGCAACAGCCGCTAAATTGTGCCCACACATTTACGGACAACTCCCGATCCGGCCATGGTTTTCCAGGTATGCAGCCCCGCGACCGCGGGTCCCGGCGGACCGCTTACCCGTTCACCGTTTCGTGCGCCGTGGTTTCGATGCTGCCCTCGTGCGGCAGGGCAGTGGGAGAGCTTTCTATGATGATCGTCGTCTTGTACGTCTCTTCCAGATGAGTCAAATCGTTTNNCCGGTTTCTTGTGCACGATTTCGGACCAGATCTTGCGATAATAGCAAAGCGCCGCGGTTTCGGCCGAACGCACCAGCCCCTGTCCCAGGCACACCGGGCACTCCTGGTAGGAACCGCGCAGGATATTGAGCCCCAGATGCTGCCTGGAAAGCTCCAGCAGGCCGAACCTGGAGATGCGGCCCACCGTTATTTTCGCCTTGTCTTTCTTCATCTCTTCCTTGAGCCGTCGTTCGACCTCGCGGGCATGCCGCTGCTCACGCATATCGATAAAGTCGATGACGATCAGCCCTCCCAGGTCCCGCAGCCTCAACTGGCGCGGGATTTCGGCCGCCGCTTCCATGTTCACCTTGTAGGCCATCTCTTCGACGGCCCCCTCGGCGCTGGTGCGGCCGGAATTGACGTCGATGGAAACCAGGGCTTCCGTCGGGTCGAAGAGCAGGTATCCCCCGGACTTTAGGGGCACCTTTTTGCGGAATATCTGCGTTATCTGCTCTTCGAGGTTGTACTTGGCGCAGATCGGCCCCTCTTCCTTGAACNNCTTGTTGTCCACCAGGATGTTTTTGATCTGGGGGTTGAAATAATCCCGGACCACCCGGATGGAAAGGTCCTGCTCCTTGTAGATGAGCGCCGGGGCGGGAGTTTCCTGGACGTGTTTCTTGATGTCCTCCCAGATTTTCATTATGTGGTCCAGGTCCTTCATGACCTCGCGCTTGGTGCGGTTTTCGGCCGCGGTGCGCAGTATCACGCCGAAATCATCCGGCACCTTGAGACTCTTGGCGATCTCTTTTAGCCGCTCGCGCCGGTCCGCACTTTCGATCTTCCTGGACACCCCCCGCTGATCCTGGCCCGGCATGAGGACCACGTCCCGGCCGGCAAGGGAAATGTAGGTGGTGAGCAGCGCTCCCTTGGTCCC
>LUZZ01000401.1 GCA_001603845.1 Syntrophobacterales bacterium Delta_01
GGTCAATGCTGTTGACTTTAGGAGCGACGCTCCATGAACTCCCCTCCCTTGGCGGGAGGGGCAGGGGGAGGGGGTTGATATCGCACGGTTTTTCACCCCCACCCTGCCTCCCCCATCAAAGGGGGAGGAGCTAAAGTCAACAACAGGACCCCCGGGTATGAGGGTGCGAGCGGCCTTGGCTTTCCGGCCTCGCGAAACACAGGTTTTGAAGGCGTGAGCGGGTTTGGCGGGACTTGAACCCGGCGCGCATGCACCGGAAAGACGGGGCGACGGCGGCGTCTCGACGTTCGATCCTTTCCGGCGGAAGAACGATTTTAGGATCCCGATTCCCGTGTTCGAGCAAGACCAAAGGAGACTGAAATGAACCAAAAGAAGGCGATAGCCGGGGCCATCGTAGTCTGTTCCCTGCTCTTCACCGCTTTTCAGGTCTATACTTCCATGCACGGCCTCATGACCGCCCTTCTCCAACGCAGTATACACCTGACCTTTGTGCTCATTCTCGTTTTTCTGTTCTTCCCGACCATCAAGGGGTCCCGGGCCACGTACCTGGTCGATGTCCCGCTCATCCTGTTTTCGGCGGCGAGCGGGATCTACCTGTACGTTTCCTTCGAGGACCTTCTATACCGCCTGGGCGACCCCACCCGGCTGGACATCATTTTCGGGGCCGTCGCCATCCTGGTGCTCCTGGAGGCGACCCGCAGGGCCGTGGGCTGGCCCATGACGGTCCTGGGCATCGTGTCCCTGCTCTACGCTCTTTTCGGCAACTTCCTGCCGGACCCCCTGGGGCATTCGGGCCGCGCGGTCGAAAGGGTCATCTCCCAGATATACCTGACCACGGAAGGCATTTTCGGCGTACCGCTGGGGGTCGCCGCAACCTACGTGTTCCTGTTTCTCCTGTTCGGCTCGTTCATGGATAAATCGGGCGTGGGCGCCCTGTTCATCGAGCTGTCCCACTCGCTGGCGGGCAAGTACCGCGGGGGGCCGGCCAAGATCGCGGTCATTTCCAGCGGGGCGGTGGGCATGGTTTCGGGCAGCCCGGTGTCGGACGCCGCCACGACGGGGGCCTTCACCATCCCGCTGATGAAAAAGATGGGCTACAGCCCTTCGCTTGCCGCGGCCATCGAAGCGGTGGCCGCCTCCGGCGCGTCGCTCATGCCGCCCATCATGGGGGCCGGTGCGTTCGTGATGGCCGACATCACCGGGATCTCCTACAGCACTATCATCTTTCATGCCATCATTCCCGCCTTCCTGTATTACACGGCGCTGATGCTGGTGGTGGACTACGAGGCGCGCAAGGCCAACATGGTGGGACTGTCCAGGGAGGAACTGCCTCCCGTGGGGAAAACGGTCATGAAGAGCCTGCGCCTCCTGATCCCCGTGGCCATCCTGATATTCTGCCTGGCCGTGATGCGGTTCAGTCCCATCAAGGCCGCCCTGAACGCTTTGTTTGCAATGATCGCCCTCACTCTGCTATATAATGTTTTCAAACCGGAATACCGGGTGCCGCTCAAGCAGCTCTACGAAGCGCTCATCGAAACCCCCCGGAAAGTCCTGGTGGTCTCGGTGGCGTGCGGAACGGCGGGAATCATCATCGGCACCCTGGGGCTCACCGGCTTGGGCCTCAAGATGTCCGATCTTCTCATCGGCGCCGCTCACGGCATGCTGCCTTTCGCTCTGGTCTACGCCATGCTCATTTCCATCATCCTGGGCATGGGGCTGCCCCCCACCGCCTGCTACATCATCATGGCGGTGAC
>LUZZ01000402.1 GCA_001603845.1 Syntrophobacterales bacterium Delta_01
GGGTAAAAATGAACCATAGCATAATAATTTTTACCCTATAAGGTAAATAATTTCCTTCCGAAAAGTGGGTTCCGATGTAACTCATTGAATTTCAAACCATAAAATCTCTGGCATGGTCGTGGCTTAATGTCACAACGCGAGGAGAACGGCCATGAGATGGGTTGAAGTTATCGCATTGCGGTCCCTTGCCAACACCGACAGGCGATTTGTGCAGGAACTCCTGGACCAGATTCTCGGACAAAAGGGGCGGGGATGTCCCGCATCGATCAGGGTCTATCGCCGTTCCATCGTGGAAACTGATTTGAGTATTCATTTCCACTGGGACGAAGAAACCAAACTGCCCTGTGAGAGCGCCCTGGGGCAAAGGCTCTGTTCTGCACTGAAGGGCTTGGGATTGATCAACCATTCCATCTGGGTCGAAATGGAGGCTCTGGAATGGCCTGCCGCTCCATTGCCCGGCCGTGGGGTTGCTTTCAAAAGCAAAGTTCCCGGCAATCCTAAACGGGAAGGCCGGCGGATGAAAGAGTAAACGCCCACGTCCTCGATGCTTTTTTTCCTCCCCCATCCCGGTGCACCCGACCTGCACCCGTACCCGGAAGACTCAGAGAACCTGGCAGACGTTCTCCGCAGAGGATTAATCGAGCGATCCGCGGGTTTTAAGACCGAATCGATCAACAGAGAAGTTTTCGGAGGTAATTGATGCAATGGAATAAGATCGGCTGCAAATCATGCAGATGGATTCAATCTCTTATGGTCCTGTCGAGTTTACTTTTACTGGGAGGCTGTCAGGAGGGAGAAGGGCACCAGGCAAAACCGGCCCCCATGCCGGAAGTCGCTACCGTATCAGTCGGCCGGCAGCCGGTGCAGTTGTCTACCGAGTTACCGGGGCGAACCTCCCCTTATCTCGTTGCTGAAATCCGTCCGCAGGTAAACGGCATCATACAGAAACGCCTGTTCCGGGAGGGCTCCGATGTCAAGGCCGGCCAACTCCTCTACCAGATCGACCCCGCTCCCTTCCAGGCGGCGCTTGACTCCACTCAAGCTTCTCTTGCCAAAGCTCAGGCCAATCTGCCGTCGGTCGAGTCGAGAGCTGTAAGGTACAAGGAGCTGCTTGCCGACAAAGCGGTCAGCCGGCAGGACTTCGACGACGCTTCGGCGTCCCTGGACCAGGCCCGGGCCGAGATCGAATACTGTAAGGCGGCTGTGGAAGCGGCCCGCATAAATCTGGGCTACACCCGTGTCACGGCGCCCATTTCCGGGCGGATCGGCAAGTCCAGCGTTACCGACGGGGCGCTGGTGACGGCCTACCAGGGATCTGCCCTGGCCACGATTCAACAGTTGAATCCCATCTATGTGGACGTGACGCAATCTTCCGCCGAACTGCTTCGCCTCCGGCGCAATATGGAAACCGGCCGCCTCAGTGCGGACCGGAAAAACGGCAAGGCAGTCCGCATCCTTCTGGAAGATGGAACAGGCTATCCCCAGGAGGGAATCCTGCAGTTCGCCGACGTTACGGTGGACGCTGCCACCGGGTCTTTCACCGTGCGCATCATCGTTCCCAACCCGAAGAATCTGCTGTTGCCGGGTATGTTCGTTCGAGCGGTCGTTCAGGAGGGAATTGCGCAGCAGGCCATACTCGTCCCGCAACAGGGAGTCAGCCGCAACGCGAAGGGAGAAGCCGTCGCACTGATCGTGGACGAAAAGAGCACGGTCCAGCAGCGGCTGCTCACGCTCAACCGTGCGGTCGGCAACCGGTGGCTGGTCTCGGACGGCCTCTGCACGGGAGATCGTTTGATTGTCGAGGGCATGCTGAAGGTGCGGCCGGGCATGGCCGTGAGGGCCGTTGCCGTGGATAAGTCCAAAATCGGAGCCGCAGCCTCACGCGCGAGCTGCAAGCCCGTGCAGTCGAACTGACGGAGGACATTGATGCTATCGAATTTTTTTCTGGACCGCCCCGTTTTTGCCTGGGTGATCGCCATCATCATGATGCTGGCGGGCGGCCTTGCGATTATGAATCTACCCATTTCCCAGTATCCGCCCATCGCTCCTCCGTCGATTGCCATCGAGACGAACTATCCGGGAGCTTCCGCAGAGACCGTCGAAAACACCGTGATCCAGATCATTGAACAGAAAATGACCGGGTTCGACAAATTGCTGTACATGACGGCAACAAGCGACTCTTCGGGCAGCGGAAAGATCGAGTTGACCTTTGCTCCGGGGACCGACCCCGATCTCGCGTGGTCGCAGGTGCAAAACAAGCTCCAACTGGCCACGGCCAGTCTGCCCGAGGTTGTTCAGCGCGCGGGGGTCAAAGTCAGCAAGTCCACTAAAAACTATCTCATGGTCGTCGGTCTGTTGTCGGAAGACGGCAGCCTGAACGGGCATGACCTGAGGGACTACGCCCAGTCCAACATCGAGAAGGTGCTGGCGCGTGTTCCGGGCGTGGGAGAGGTGGACAGCTTCGGCAGCCAGTATGCCATGCGTATCTGGTTGAACCCGAACAAGCTGACCAACTACAAAATGACGGTCGATGACGTGATCCAGGCTCTCGATGCCTACAACGTCGAGGTTTCCGCCGGTCACCTGGGCGGGGCGCCGTCTGTGGCGGGCCAGCGGCTGAACACCACGGTGGTCGTTCAGAACCTTCTCAAAACCCCGGACGAGTTCGCCGACATTCCGCTGCGCACCAATCCTGACGGTTCCGTCGTGACCATCCGGGATGTGGGACGTACGGAGCTTGGCACCGAAAACTATGAAGTAACCGCACTCCACAACGGCAAAGCGAGCGCCGGCATGGCTATCCGGCAGGCCGTGGGGGCCAATGCCCTTGAAACGGCCAATGCCGTGAAGGCAAAAATGGAGGAACTCTCGAAGTATTTCCCGCCGGGCATGAAGGTGATCTATCCCTACGATACCACGCCCTTCGTCAGGGTTGCCATCCATGAGGTGGTCAAGACTCTGTTCGAGGCAATTCTGCTGGTCTTCCTGGTCATGTATATCTTCCTGGGGAATATCCGCTCCACACTGGTTCCCACCATGGCCGTGCCGGTGGTTCTCCTGGGAACATTTGCGGTTCTGGGCCTGTTCGGATTCTCCATCAACATGCTGACCATGTTCGCAATGGTGCTCGCCATCGGCCTCCTGGTCGACGATGCCATCGTGGTGGTGGAAAACGTAGAGCGGGTCATGACCGAGGAGGGACTTTCCGCCAGGGAAGCCACCCGAAAGTCCATGCAGGAAATCACCAGCGCGCTGGTGGGCATCGGAGTGGTGCTTGCGGCGGTCTTCGGTCCCATGGCCTTTTTCGGAGGCTCCACCGGCGTCATCTACCGGCAGTTTTCCATCACTATCATTGCGGCCATGCTGCTTTCGGTGCTGGTGGCGTTGATTCTCACTCCCGTCCTGTGCGCATCGCTTCTCAAGCCGGTGGCTGCGGGCCATGCACCTGCGGACAGCGCCTTCTTCCTCTTTCGTCCGTTCTTCCGGTGGTTCGACCGGTCGTTTCGGTGGTTCAGGACCAAGTACCAGGGCGTGGTGAGGCACATTATTGGAAAAAGACTGCGCTACCTGTCGATCTACGTGATCATGGTGGTGGCCTTGGGCGTCCTGTTCCTGCGAATGCCCACCGCCTATCTCCCCGACGAGGACCAGGGCATGATGACCGTTCAACTGACGCTTCCGTCCGGTTCGACCCTGGAGCAGACCTCGGCGGCTCTGTATGAAATCAGAAATTACTTCCTGGAGGATGAAAAAGAGATAGTGGAATCCTGCTTCACGATCTCCGGTTTCGGATTTGCCGGGAGCGGGCAGAATATGGGAATGGCCTTTGTCCGGATGAAGGACTGGGCATTGCGAAACCGTGCGGACATGAAAGTGGACGCCCTTGTGGGGCGCGCCATGAAAAAGTTCTCCTCGATGCGCAATGCACAGGCTTTTGCGTTCGCGCCTCCCCCGGTCATCGAACTCGGCCAGGCCAACGGGTTCGACTTCCAGTTACAGGATCGTGGAGGGTTGGGCCATGCAGCCTTGATGGAGGCCAGGAACGAATTGCTGGACATGGCCGCCAAGGACCCGAGATTGATACGTGTGCACCCGAACGGCATGGAAGACGTGCCCGAATACCGGGTTGATGTGGACTGGAGAAGGGCGGGGACTTTGGGGGTCCCGATCACAAGCATACACAGCACCATCTCGGCGGCCATCGGCAGTTACTACGTCAATGACTTTGTCCAGGGAGGGCGCGTGAAACGAGTCTATATCCAGGCCGACGCCCCGTACCGGATGATTCCGAACGATATCGACAGGCTTTACGTCCGCAACAATTCGGGAACAATGACGCCGTTGCCCGCCTTTGCCGCGGGGCGCTGGACCTACGCGTCTCCCCGGTTGGAACGGTTCAATGCTTTCCCGTCGATGAACATCTGGGGCGTGGCGGCTCCGGGGAGAAGCTCGGGCGAGGCGATGAAAGCCATGGAGGAAATCGTCTCGAAGCTGCCCCAGGGCATCGGCTACGACTGGACCGGCGTGTCCTACCAGGAGCGCATGGCCAAATCCCAGGGGCCGACCCTTTACACCTTTTCCATGATCGTCATTTTCCTTTGTCTGGCAGCCCTCTACGAGAGCTGGGCCGTGCCCATCTCGATCATGCTGGTTCTGCCGCTCGGGCTTATCGGCGGTGTGGTGGCGTCATCGCTCCGAGGTTTTCCCAACGACGTCTACTTCCAGATCGGTCTTCTCACGGTGCTGGGGCTCACCACCAAGAACGCCATCCTGATCGTCCAGTT
>LUZZ01000403.1 GCA_001603845.1 Syntrophobacterales bacterium Delta_01
GTGCTGGCGGTCCCCATGGATTCTCCCATAAAAGACGAAGGGGACCTCCAGGGCAAGAAGATCTCCACCGAACTGGTGAATTTCACCAAGCGCTATTTTGCGTCGAAAAACATCACGGTCAACGTCGAGTTTTCCTGGGGGGCCACCGAGGCCAAGGTCATCTCGGGCCTGTGCGACGCCATCGTGGAAGTGACGGAGACCGGTTCGACGATGCGCGCCAACGGGTTGCGGATCGTAAAGGAACTCATGCAGTCCAATACGCAGCTCATCGCCAACCCGGCCTCCTGGGAAGATCCGTGGAAGCGCGAGAAGATCGAGCACATCGCGCTGCTTCTCAAGGGCGCGCTGCGGGCCGAGAACTTGGTGGCCCTCAAGATGAACGTGCCCCGGGAAAAGCTCGAAGACGTGATCTCGGTCCTGCCCAGCCTGAACGCGCCCACCATCGCCAACCTGTACATGTCGGAGTGGCTTTCGGTCGAAACGGTGGTCTCCAAAAACGAAGTTCGCGAACTCATTCCCAACCTGATAAAGAGAGGCGCGGAAGGAATTATCGAATATTCCCTGAACAAGGTAATATGAAAGGGTGACACAACCATGAAGCACCTGGGCATTTTTCTGGTCGTGGCGGCCTTTGCGCTGTCGGGGTGCGCTTCGATGCATTCCGGGTATTCTTTTACCCAGCTTCGGGAGGTGGGCGAAAAATACCTTGCGGCCGGCGATGCGCCGAATGCCCTGAAGTTCCTGACCATGGCGGAGTCCCAAAAACCCAACGACCCTACCACGCAGTACGACCTGGGACTGGCTTATCAAAAGCGGGGGCTGGACACCGAATCCATCGTCCATTTTCAAAAAGCCCTCAAGCTCAAGCCGAAATATCCCGAGGCCTCCAATGCGCTCGGCGTGGTCTATGCCGAACGCGGGCAGGTGGATCTGGCCCGTCAATGCTTTCAGTCTGCACTGTCCGATCCCATGTACCAGACGCCCCAACTTGCCCTGTTCAACATGGGCAGGCTCTACGAAAAGCAGGGCAACCTGGATTCGGCGCTCGTACAGTACCAGCAGGCGGTAAAATTTTATCCGGGCTACGGGTCGGCATGGGTGCGGATCGGACACATCCTGGAAGCCATGCACCGAACCGACGAGGCCCGAAACGCCTACGGGAAGGCGACCCGTGCGACGCCCGACCTGGCGGAGGCGCACATGCGCTACGGGATGCTGGCATTCCGGGCCGGAGACCTCGATGCCGCCATGTATTCGCTGGACCGTGTCACCAAGCTGGCCCCCAACACCAGCATGGCCGACGAAGCCAGGCGCGAGCTGGAAAAGGTCAAGATCGCCATCGTGAAATCGCGGCCCCAACCGGCTCCCATACGACAGATTGCGCCTCCCGCCGTGCAGGCCGTTCCCCGCTACGAGATCCCGCAGTGGCAGCCGCAGTCCCACCCGTCGTATCCGGTTGAAAAGCCGGCGGCAGCCCGTTCCGATAACTTCGCGCCGCCCGCGCGGGAAATCTCACCTGCGGCGCCCGTTGCTCACGGAGCCCCCGTCGAAGTGATCCAGTCTTCAAGCGGCCCCGTGTTGTCCAACAGGCCGCAGGCAGCCCCGGCGCCCGCCGCGCCCCAAGCGCCTTCGGCCGCCGAAAGCCGGCCCGCCGTGGAGGTGCCGCACCGCGATGCCCCGGAAGCCGGGAGCGTTCCGCAGCCCGCCCCGGCGGAACAGCCCGTTCCGGTTGCCGCGCCCGAGGCCGCACCGCCGGCATCCAGTCCCGGCGTGGAACCGGCCGCTCCGGAACCGCCCCAGTTTCGCTACATTGTCCAGTTGGGCTCCTTCACCGACCAGGGAAAAGCCGAAGAGTTGCGCAACCGGCTGCGCCAAAAAGGATACGCCGCCATCATTACGCGCGTCAAACGCAAGGGCGCGCTGGTATATTTCGTTCAGCTCAAGGCGGAATCGAGCAGGTCGAAGGCTTCGACCCTAAAGACGCAACTGGGTGCAGAAGTCTCCGACGCCAAAATCATCCAGATCCCCGTGGAGGCAAAACCGCCCTCCCCTCCGCAGCAGTAGGGAGTGCGGTCCCGGCCAGGATACTCTATCCGTGCAGGACTGCATGCCGCCCGAAAAGCCGGGTTTGCCGGGGCGGTACCGGACAGTCCGCGATATGTTAGGAGAACCACTTGGTCTGCCGAAGACTCAAGGATATGACCTCGTTCATCGTGATGGACGTTCTGGAACGCGCCCAGGAAATGGAGCGCGCCGGCGAGTCCGTCATCCACCTCGAAGTGGGCGAACCTGATTTCAATACCCCGGAAGCCATAAAAGAATCCGCCATAGAAGCCCTCAGGCGGGGAGACACCCACTACACGCACAGCCTCGGAACCCCCAAACTGCGCGAAGCGATCTGCGCGTATTACAGCAAAACGTACGGAGTGAATAATTTCGAACCGGACCAGGTGATCGTCACCTCCGGTACTTCCCCCGCCTTCCTGGTGGGCATGAGCACCGTCCTGGAATGCGGAGACGAAATCATTCTGTCGAACCCGCATTATTCCTGCCATCCGAATTTCGTGCGCTTCCTGGAGGCGGTCCCCAAGATGGTCCGGGTCTACGAGGAAGATGCGTTTCAATACCGGCCGGAAGCCATCAAGGCCGAACTGACCCCCAGAACGAAGGCCATCTTGATCAACTCACCGGCAAATCCCACCGGCAACCTGCTCGAACCGGAGCGCATGGCCGAAATCGCCGACCTGGGCAGGCTGGTCATGAGCGATGAAATCTACCACGGGCTGGTCTACGAGGGCCGGGCGCGCTCCATCCTGGAGTTTACCGACAACTGCATCGTCTATAACGGCTTCTCCAAGCTTTACGCCATGACCGGGTGGCGGCTGGGCTACCTGATCGTGCCCAAATACATGGTGCGCCCCATCCAGAAGATGGTGCAGAATTTCTTCATATCGGCCAACTCCGTCGCCCAGGCCGCCGGCTGCACGGCCCTCACCGACCCGAGCGTCAGGGAAGACGTTCAAAAAATGCTCGAAACCTACGACCGGCGCCGACGCTACATCATCCCCAGGCTGCGTGAAATCGGCTTCGGAATCACCGTGGAACCCACCGGGGCGTTTTACGTCCTGGCCAACGCGCGCCGGTTCACCGACGATTCGTACAAGTTCGCCTTCGAGGTCCTGGAAAACGCCAAGGTGGGCATCACCCCCGGAGTGGATTTCGGCTCGAACGCCGAGGGCTACGTGCGATTCAGCTACGCCAACTCCCTCGAAAACATCAAAGAGGGCCTCAACCGGCTGGAGAACTACCTGAACGGCAGGGGCAGGTGATGGGAGCGCTTGTCATTGACTGAACCGCTGGTAATAAAATCAGCCGAATTCATTACTTCAGCAGCAAAGCCCGGCCAGTACCCACAGGACGGCCTGCCCGAGATCGCCTTCGCCGGCCGGTCCAACGTCGGCAAATCCTCCCTCATCAATTGCCTCGTGCAGCGCAAAAAGCTGGTTCGAACCAGCCGCACCCCCGGCAGAACACAGCTCCTCAATTTTTTCGTCATAAACGGTGCCTTCCGCCTGGTCGATCTGCCCGGATACGGCTACTCCAAAGTGGCGGAGAGCGTCCGGGCGACCTGGGGACCGATGATCGAAACCTACCTCGAAACCCGGGAGAACCTCAAGGGAGTCGTGCATATCCTGGATCTGCGCCACCCACCGACGCCGGACGACCTCACCCTCTGGTCCTGGTTCAAGTCCAAGTCCATCCCCGCAATCGCCGTCCTGACCAAAGCCGACAAGCTCCCCCGCGGCAAGTGGACCCCTCTGCTCAAATCCGCCGCCCAGGTGCTCGCCATCTCCCCCGCCGAAGCCGTCCTGTTTTCCGCCGAAACCCACCAGGGCAGAACGGAACTGTTGGAAAAAATAATCCAATTGATGGGCATCGACGCCTGACAGCACGCCCAGGTCAACGTGCGTGTATCCGGGGTCGTGTAGGGTGGGCACGGCTTTTTTGTGCCCACTGGTCCCGCCCGGTGGAGGGCAAGAG
>LUZZ01000044.1 GCA_001603845.1 Syntrophobacterales bacterium Delta_01
GGGTAAATCCAGGCTCCAGGCGGCCCTGGACGGATCGAGAGAGATCAGTTTCACCATCCTTTCGATGACCATTTCGCTGGCCGCCGTCTTCATCCCCCTGCTGTTCATGGGCGGCATCCTGGGGCGGCTGTTCCACGAATTCGCGGTGACCATCGGCGCGGCGATCCTGGTGTCGGGCTTCGTTTCCCTGACCCTCTCGCCGATGCTTTGCAGCATGGTGCTGAAAAGCCACGCCACTGCCCGGAAACACGGCAGGCTCTACAACCTGTCCGAAAAGGTTTTCGACGGCATGCTCGGGACGTACGAGAAGAGCCTGCGTTGGGTGATGCGGCACCGGCTCTCCATGGGGCTATTTTCGGTAGCCCTGATCTTCGTCACGGCGTACCTGTTCGTGATCGTTCCCAAGGACTTTATTCCCACGCAGGACAACGGCCAGATATTCGGCATGACGGAAGCCGCCCAGGGGACCTCTTTCGATTCCATGGTCGAACACCAGAAGGCGCTTGCCAGCGTACTGCAGCAAAATCCGAACGTGGACACCGCGATTTCCTCGGCCGGAGCCGGCGGTATTTCCGTCACCGGCAACAGCGGCTTCATTTTCATGGCGCTCAAGCACAAACCGGAAGAGAGAAAACTCTCGGCGGAAGAAATTATCCGGGACATGCGCCGGAAGGTGGCCGACATCCCCGGCATCCGCATTTTCCTCCAGGTCCCGCCCGCCATCCGGATGGGGGCCATGACCAAGGCGCTCTACCAGTACACGCTTCAGGGCACCGACCTCAAGGAGCTTTACCACTGGGCGCCGATCGTCCAGGACAAAATGCAGAAGCTGAACGGCCTCCAGGATGTAAACAGCGACCTCCAGATCACCAGCCCGCAGATCATGGTGGACATCGACCGCAGCAAGGCGCTGTCGCTGGGCATCACCGCCAAGCAGATCGAAAACACGCTCTACAATGCGTTCGGGTCGAAGCAGATTTCCACGATCTACACGCCCTCCAACCAGTACCAGGTGATCCTGGAGGTGGAGCCCCGGTACCAACTGGACCCCAACGCCCTGTCCAACCTCTACCTGCGCTCGGTTTACGGGCAGTTGGTGCCGCTCGACACGGTGGCCGACCTGAAGCTTCAAACCGGGCCGCTGACGGTCAACCATTCCGGCCAGCTCCCCTCGGTCACCATTTCCTTCAACACCAAGCCGGGGGTGGCGCTCGGCCAGGCGGTGAGCGAGGTCGAGGGGGCGATGAGAGAAATTCGCCTGCCGGCGACCATCACCACCAGTTTTCAGGGCACCGCCCAGCAGTTCCAGTCGTCGATCAAGGGGCTCTTCGTGCTCCTGATCATGGCCATCCTGGTGATTTACATGGTGCTGGGGATCCTCTACGAGAGCTTCATTCACCCCATCACCATCCTTTCCGGCCTCCCGTCGGCGGGCGTGGGGGCGCTGCTCACGCTCATGATTTTCAAGGTGGACCTGAGCGTCTACGCGTTCGTGGGGGTGATCATGCTGGTGGGCATCGTCAAGAAAAACGCCATCATGATGATCGACTTCGCGCTGCACGCCCAGAGGGTGGAAGGCAAATCCCCGGCGGAGGCGATCTACCAGGGCTGCCTGCTGCGGTTTCGCCCCATCATGATGACCACCATGGCGGCCCTCATGGGCACTCTGCCCATCGCCCTCGGTATGGGGGCGGGAGCCGAGGCGCGGCGGCCTCTGGGGCTCGCCGTCGTCGGCGGTCTCATGTTCTCGCAGCTCCTGACGCTGTTCATCACGCCGGTGGTCTACCTGTACATGGAAGCGTTCCAGAACTGGCTGCGCAGGCTTTTTGGAAAGCGGAGCGAAAGCGCCGTCATCGAAGTGGGAAAAGTGGTGACGGAAGCGAAACCGGTCCCGGCCGGGTTCGAATAGGCGCTCCATGCGGGAGTCGTGACAGGAAGAATCTGCATGGAGCGGGTAAAATACCGGGAAAATCCTTCGGTTATAAGTAATTTCCCCCAGTTGCCCCGCCCTTGCCGATCATTATCATCATGCCGCCCGCGAACCATGCGGCTCGATAGAGCCTTGTCCGAAGAATCGGAAACCCGTTGAAGGAAAAACGAAATGGCACAGTTAGGACTCGAAAAAAAACCGATTGTCGATCAGTGTAAAGGATGTGCCCACGTGGAGGGCGAATTTTGCAACGTGTGGGCGTCGCCCGCGGCCAAATGGCGGCTGGGAACGTGCCCTTCCGCCACTCACGTGCAGCGGGAGACCAAGGAGCCCGAGGCCAAGGTGAGGGTGGGGCAGCAGAAGCAAAAAAAGAAGCCGTCCAAGTAAAGAATTCCGGCAATCCTGCAAAGAATACCCTGGGGGCCGGATCTCTTACGCGCCCGCCGGCCCCTTTTTAACCTGCAGCGCCACCAAGCAGGCGGTTGCCAGCCCGTAGGCGGCGACCGTTCCCCAGAATATCCCGATTATCGGATACAAGACGAATACGGCGATGGAGTAGACGACCAGGGAATACAGCCCCGCGGGGAAGTTTTTCAGTATGGCGTGGATCCTGTCCGCCCCGTACGTGGCATGAATGATCACCACGAACGGCAGCATGGTGATGGGAAACGCTGAAAACAGCCCCGCCCATCGCGGCCCCACGAGTCTGGCTGTCGAGGTGATGGCGATGATGGCCGCCGCCGCAAACACCGCCCGGACCAGCAGCACTCTGCCGTTCATGCTCACCCTGTTTTCTATCCTCACGTTTTTTACCCTTTTGAACAGATGGGTGAAGAAAACGATGGAAAGTACGGGCAGAACAACCGCCAGAAACAGGGTTACCGGCACCAGGCGCAGCAGGGCGGCGGCGGCAAAATATCCGGCAAGACCGGCAAGGCAGGCGACGAGGATGCAAACCCCCTTGTTCAAGTCCTCGGCGGCGGCCGAAGCCCGGTAGTACCCATAGGCGAACACCTGGGTGGCGATGAGGCCGAGGGTGGTATAAAGGGCGCTTTGGGAAGCGAAGGCCGGACCGATTTCCAGCCCCATGAAAAACAGGGTGATGGCGGCGCCCAGGGGAAAACCGGACAGGATCCCGGCAAACCGGGGGCTCACCACTTCGGCCAGGTAGGAGAGCAGCACCACCATGACGATGGCGGCCCCGGCCTTGATGAGTATCGAAAGATGGAGAAGTTCGCTTATCAGTGGCATCACCGGTAGCAGATGAAAAGCCCGGACGCTTTTTCGCCCGGGCTTATTGAGGGGGGGTTATTAAATAACCCTGAGGGGGTAGCCTAGATAACGGAGAATTCCCCCGCCCACTTTAGAAAAATTTTCGATATTCGGGCACAATTTATGAAAAAAAATGCGAGCCCGCTCCCCGTAAGGATCTCAAGGCAGAGCCTCTTCCACTTTTTATGCCCGGAGCTTCCGCACTTCGCCCACCCGGATGGTGACTTTCTGGGAGTCGAAATATTCGAGCAGCGGGATGGTGTATTTGCGGCTGGCCTGGGTCATTTCCTTGAACTGCGTGGTGGTGATTTCACCGTTTTCCTTCAGCCACGCGACCAGGCGCTGCTGGAATTCGGCCATGGTGTCCGAGTGAAAGTAGAGGTCGTCCTTGGTCTTGATCAGGATGCCTTTCGCCAGCATCCATTCCAGGATCTCCTGGTGCTGCTTGGGGGTGCCGGGAAGCTTGGCGGCCACTTCCTTGAAAAAGGGCGGCTGAAGGCCGGCCTGGCGGAAGACTTTTTCGATCTGGTCCTTGATCGATTCCTCGGCGCTGCTGAGGGCCACCTTGTGGGAAGCCAGCCGCACCCATTCCATCTCGGGGGCCAGTTCCGAGGCTTCGGCGAGCTGGCGCAGCACGAAATTATAGAGCTTGCCGTCGATGGGCTTGGCGAGCTGCGCGGGAAGTTCTTCCTTGGGCATGCCCGGCTTCAGGGGGAATCTGAGGTGGTAGTCGGAAAGGACCGATTTTATTTCGGCCTTGATCTCGTCGAGCGCATCGGGATGAATGAGCCGCCGGTTGTCCTTGTCGTAGATGACGGCCTTATGGGCGCTGGTGAACTGCTGGAGCGTTTTTTCCAGATATTTTTGAGCCAGGTTGGTCCGGATGCGCAGCTCCTGCTCGCCCAGCCCCGCCCAGCCCGCGTCGCGCAGGTGCCACAGGATGATGTCCGAATCGCTGCTGTTGAAAAGGACTTCCAGCGCCTTGGCGGTTTCGCGCTTTGCCGAGCCCTTGTGCTTGCGGGGCAGGGGGTGCAGGATGGTGCCTCCGCCCACGGTCTGGACCGGCGAGTAGGAACGCAGGACGAAACGGTCGCCCCGGAGCACCGCGATGGGCTGGTCGAGCCGGACCTGCGCGAACGTGTGATCGCCCGGTTTCAATTCCTCCCGGTCCAGGAGGACGATGGTTGCCAGGTGTTCGGCCGTACCGGTGTGGAACCGGATCTTCGCGCGGTGTTTGAGGGGCCGGGGGGCGCTTTTGAGCAGGTCGAGCTGGACGTCTATCATGTGGGAGGCGGCGAGGGCGCCCGGCGAGGCCACGACGTCTCCCCGCTGGATGAGGGCCCGCTCCATGCCCTGGAGGTTTACCGCGGTCCTTTGCCCCGGCAGCACCTCCGGCACATCCATGCTGTGGACCTGCAGCCCGCGCACCTTGCTCTTGAGTTCGGAAGGGTAGATGAACACCGGGTCGCCTACCCGCAGGTGCCCGGAAATGCTGGTGCCGGTGATCACCGTTCCGAACCCGCGCATGGTGAAAACCCGGTCCACAGGGAGCCGGAACGGGCCGTCGGCGCTTTTGGGATCGACCTGCGCAAAGAGGCGGGCAAGCGATTTTTTGAGTTCGTCGATCCCTTCGCCCGTTGTGGACGACACCTGGATGATATCGCAGCCTTCCAGGAAGGTCCCCTTGAGGAACTCCACTACGTCTTCGCGCACCATGTCGATCCAGTCCGGATCGTCCACCAGGTCGGTTTTGGTCAGCACGACCAGGCCCTTTTTGACCCGCAGCAGTTCGCAGATTTCCAGGTGCTCGCGCGTCTGGGGCATGATGCCCTCGTCGGCGGCGATTACCAGCGCCACCAGGTCGATGCCCGTCGCTCCGGCCACCATGTGCTTCACGAACTTCTCGTGGCCGGGAACGTCCACGATCCCCAGGCGCTCGCCCCCCGGAAGCTCCATGTGCGCAAAACCCAGTTCGATGGTGATCCCGCGGAGTTTTTCCTCCTTGAGGCGGTCCGTGTCGATACCGGTCAGCGCCTTGATCAGTGATGTCTTGCCGTGGTCGATGTGGCCGGCTGTTCCCAGAATGACCTGTTTCATGGGCTTGTCTTCTCGCTTCCGCGCATTTATAAATTGAATCCCGAAAGGTGAGCGATAAATTAACAGAACCGGGTTGTATCCCACAAGTTTTTAGGGTTAGTAATTAAAACATTTCGCCGGGCGCGAATAAAGCCCGTCCGCCGGGCGAAACGCGGTGCCGCAAGGGTTTGCGTGCAATCGCGCGAGACTATTTTTTTGCAAAATATTTTGACATATTATCCGCCCAAATATTATTCTTCTCCGATTCAAGGGAAGGGAGAAAAAAATGAAGTTCAATATCGCCGAACGGAGCCGAATGCACCGGCTGCCGCCGTACGTGTTTGCCGAAGTGAATGCGCTGAAAATGGAAAAGCGCTGGGCTGGCGAGGACATCATCGATCTGGGCATGGGCAACCCCGATCTTCCCACGCCCAAGCATATCATCGACAAGCTGGTCGAGGCGGCAAAAAAGAAGCACAACCATCGCTACTCGGCTTCCCGCGGCATCACCAGGCTTCGGGAAGCGGTGTGCGAATGGTACAAGCGGCGCTACGATGTGGACCTGGACCCCGAAAGAGAAGCGGTGGTCACCATCGGGGCCAAAGAGGGGCTCTCCCACCTGGTGCTGGTGCTCATCAGCCCGGGCGACGTGGTGTTTGCCCCCAATCCGACCTATCCGATCCACCCGTATTCGGCGATCATCGCCGGAGGCGACGTGCGGTCGGTGCCCATCGGTACGGACCGCAACTTCCTGGAAGACCTGGAAAATGCGGTGAAGCAGACTTGGCCCCGGCCCAAGCTGCTCATCATATCCTTTCCGCACAATCCCACGACCGCCGTGGTGGATCTGGACTTTTTCTACAAGATCGTGGATTTTGCCAGGGAAAACAGGATCATGGTGATCCATGACCTCGCCTACGCGGACCTCACCTTCGACGGGTACCAGGCGCCGAGCTTTTTGCAGGTGCCGGGGGCGCGGGAGGTGGGCGTCGAGTTCTTTTCCATGTCCAAGAGCTACAGCATGGCCGGATGGCGGGTAGGGTTCTGCGTGGGCAACCCGGAGATGATCGGGGCGCTCACCAGGATAAAAAGCTACCTGGACTACGGCGTCTTCCAGCCTATCCAGATCGCGGCCACCGTGGCGCTCAAGGGCGACCAAGCGTGCGTGGGGGGAATCGTTTCCACGTACCAGTCGCGCCGGGACATCCTGGTGGACGGTCTGAACCGCATCGGCTGGCATACGGAAAAACCCAGGGGAACCATGTTCCTGTGGGCGCAGATACCGGAACCGTTCCGCGCCATGAAATCCGTGGCCTTCTCCAAGTACCTCATCGAGGAAGCCAAGGTGGCGGTTTCTCCGGGCCTTGGATTCGGCGAATACGGAGACGATCACGTGCGGTTCGCTCTGGTGGAAAACGAGATGCGGACCAGGCAGGCCATCCGGGGGCTGCGGCGCGCGCTGCAAAAACCGCCTGAGGCGTTGAAGCGGGTTAGCCTGGGATAAAAAGAACGGGGATCGAAGGCATATCGGGGAACCTGATCGTATAAGGATGGATAGTGGGCGTGATGCGGAAAATCGGAGTGGGACTGGTCGGTTGGGGAACAGTGGGATGCGGGGTCGTGCAGACGCTCAGGGACAATGCCGGGCTGATCGAAAGCCGCCTGGGAACGGCGATTGAGCTTCGCAAGGTCGCGGACCTCGACCTGGACCGCCCGCGGCCGGTTTCCGTACCGCGAGAGATACTCACCACAAACGCCGACGATATCCTGGACGATCCCGAAATCCAGATAGTGATCGAGCTGATGGGCGGCCTCAACGCGGCCCGCACCATCATCACCCGGGCGCTGGAAAAGGGCAAGTACGTGGTCACCGCCAACAAGGCGCTGTTGGCCCACGCCGGGAACGAACTCTTCGAACTGGCGCTTCGCCAGGGGCGGTCCATCGGCTTCGAGGCATCGGTTGCCGGCGGCATCCCGCTCATAAAGTCCCTCCGGGAAGGCCTTGCCGGAAACCGGATCAACAAGATTTTCGGCATACTGAACGGCACCGCCAATTTCATCCTCACCCGGATGACCGAGGAAAAGCTGTCGTTCAGCGCCGCGCTCAAGGAAGCCCAGGAACTGGGCTACGCCGAGGCGGATCCTACGCTGGACATCGAGGGCATCGACACCGCCCATAAGCTGGCCATCGCCAGCGCCATCTGTTTCGGCACCTCCGTGCAGTTCGACAAGGTCCACATCGAGGGTATTTCCAAGATCGATCCCGTGGACATCCAGTTCGCCGAAGAGTTCGGCTACCAGTTGAAACTGTTGGCCATCGCGCGTCAGACGAACGGAGGACTGGAGATGCGGGTCCATCCCACGCTCATTCCCCGGACCCACGTGCTGGCGAGCGTGAAGGGCGCCTACAACGCCGTCCATATCGAAGGCAACGCCGTGGGCGACATCATGCTCTATGGCATGGGGGCGGGCATGATGCCCACCGGCAGCGCCGTGGTGAGTGATCTCATCGACATCGCTCGGGACATCCTTTCGAACACGCCGTCCAGGGTCCCGCCCCTGGCTTTTCAGCCGGGCAGGCTCCAGGACATTCCCATAAAGTCCATTTCCGATGTTTTCACTTCGTATTATTTCCGGTTTTCCGCCGTGGACCGGCCGGGGGTCCTGTCCAAGATTTCCGGCATCCTCGGAAAGCACCGGATCAGCATCGAGGCGGTCATCCAGAAGGGGCGGCACCGGCAGGATTCGGTCCCGCTGGTGATGATCACCCACGAGGCGCTGGAAAGAGACGTCAGAAATGCCCTGGACGAGATCGACAAGCTGGACGTTCTTCTTGCCCCCACACCCCTGATCCGTATCGAAGACAACTGCTGACCGGGTTTCCGGTCCGACATTCCGCAGGCGATTGCGATGGACGGAAAATATATTATCCTGGTAGGTGACGGAATGGGGGATTTCCCCCTGGACCGGCTCGAAGGGCGCACCCCTCTCGATGTGGCCCGGACGCCCAACATGGACCTGCTGGCCGGAATCGGCCGGATGGGGACCGTGCGCACCGTCCCGCCCGGCATGGAACCGGGAAGCGACGTGGCCAACATGAGCCTTCTGGGCTATGACCCTACGGTCTACCACACCGGCAGGGGGCCGCTGGAGGCCGCCAGCATGGGCGTGAAGCTGGAGCCCGACGAAATCGCCTTCAGGTGCAACCTGGTTTTCCTGGAACGCGGCGCGTCCGGCGAAATTGTCATGGGGGACTACTCCGCCGGGCAGATCACTACCGCCGAATCCGAAAAAATAGTACGCGACCTGCGCCGGGCGGTGGAGGGAACGCCGCTCAGGCTCTACCCGGGGGTGAGCTACCGCCACCTCCTGGTGTGGAAGGGCGCCCGGGACGGCCTCCCGACGACCCCGCCCCACAACATCATCGGCCAGCCGATCTCCGGCTACGACAACATCGCCAGCGAACCGGTCCTGCAGGCCTTTGTGGAAAAGGCGGCCCTCATCTTGAAAGACCATCCCGTAAACGCCGAAAGGATCGCGGCCGGGAAGCGCCCGGCCAATGCCGTGTGGCTCTGGGGGCAGGGCAGGGCGCCCTCCATGCCCAAGCTCGGCGACCTGTTCGGGCTTCGGGGCGCGATGATCTCCGCGGTGGACCTGCTGAAGGGCATCGGCGTGTACGCCGGGCTCGACGCGGTGGCCGTGCCGGGCGCAACGGGCTACCTGGAAACGAATTACGCCGGTAAAGTGGCCGCCGCTCTCGGCGCGCTGGAAACGGGCAATTTCGCTTTTCTGCACGTGGAGGCCCCCGACGAAGCCTCCCATGAAGGCAGCCTGGAAAATAAGATCGAGGCCATCGAACGTTTCGACAATCTGGTGGTGGGGCCCGTGCTGGAAGGTACGAGAAAGTATCCGAAGGTCCGAATCCTGCTGGTCACCGACCACATGACGCCCCTGTCGCTTCGCACGCACGTGAGCGATCCGGTGCCGTTTGTGATCGTGGACGGCCCGGTGCGGCCGGGAGGACCGGGCGCCGCCGCCGGGGCCAAGTATTGCGAGCGCCGGGGGGAAGCCGCGGGGTGGACCCTGGATTCGGGCACCGAGCTTTTCAAAGCTTTGATTAAGGGTTAAAACCTGGGTGGCGGCATAAGACCGCCACCCAGGTTTTGACCTTTTGATGCGGGGAACCGTTTTTTCGGCGGAACCGCTTTGACGGGGAGAGAGAATTTGGCTTCGACTGCCAGCTTCCGAGTGCTTTATGGCGAAACCGACGCCATGGGGTATGCCTACTACAGCAATTACCTGAAATGGTTCGAAATCGGTCGTGCCGAATGGTTTCGGGCGAAGGGGACGGCCTACCTGGAAATCGAGAAAAAAGGGATTTTCATGCCCGTGGTGGAGGCCCACTGCAACTACCTTCGTCCGGCGTTCTACGATGACGTTCTTGAAATCAGCACTTCATTTTCCTTCCAGGGCGCGCGTCTAAGGTTCGATTACGAGATCCACCGGGGCGACGAACTCATCACCACCGGCTACACACAGCACGTCTGTATGGACAACAGCCGAAAAGTGCAGAAACCACCCGGATTTCTGCGTGAAATCCTCGAAACGTAAAATAAACGGTCAAGACTTAAACGGTTCTTGTATACCAAAGCCTTATTCCACCCGAGAGGTGAAGATGGTCATATTCCCGGCAATTGACCTCAAAGGAGGCGTTTGCGTACGCCTTATGCAAGGCGACCCCGACCGGGCGACGGTTTACGGCAACGACCCGGTGGCGGTGGCGCGGCACTGGGAAGCCGAAGGGGCCGAGTGGCTGCACGTCGTGGACCTCGACGGCGCCTTTTCCAGACAGCCCGTAAACGACCGGATCGTGCGCTCGATCGCCGAAGCGGTGAAAATCCCGGTGCAGGTGGGGGGCGGAATCCGCACCCTGGAAAACATCGAGGGCTACATGGCGGCGGGGTTGGCGCGGGTCATCCTGGGGACGGCCGCGCTGCGGGAGCCGGAAATGGTGGCCGAAGCGTGCTCGCGCCATCCGGGCAAAATCGCCCTGGGGCTCGATGCCCGTGACGGAATGGTGGCCGTTGAAGGCTGGAAGGAAGCCACGGGGACCGATGCCGTATCGCTGGTCCGCCGCTTCGAAAAACAGGCGATGGGGGCCGTCATCTACACCGACATCCACAGGGACGGGATGCAGACCGGGGTCAACATCGAGGCGACGCGGCGGCTGATAGAGGCCACGACCATCCCGGTCATCGCCTCCGGGGGGGTATCGACCTTCGATGACATCGAAAAGCTCCTGCCGTTGGTTCCCCTGGGGCTTCTGGGGGTCATTACCGGCAGGGCGATCTATGAAGGAACTCTGAACCTCAAGGACGCAGTCCTGCGGGTTCGCGGATGATAAAAACCGCCCGGCGATGGCCGGCGGACAGGACGGAGAGGTCGGCATGGAACTGTACCCGCAAATCGAGCAGGCGCTGAAAGACGCCATCCGTGGGAAAGACGAGGTGGCAAGAGATGCCGTTCGCATGCTGCTTACGGCGCTGAAATTAAAGGAAAAAGACATTAAAAGGCGGCCGGGGGACGACGAGATCCGCCAGGTCGTTTCCACGCTCATCAAGCAGCGCCGCGATTCCGCCGAGCAGTACAAAGCGGGCGGGCGGCCGGAACTCGCCGACAGGGAGGAGGACGAAATCCGCATCCTCCAGGCATTTCTTCCGGCGCAGCTCTCGCCCGCGGAACTGGAGCGGATGGTCGAGGAGGCCATCGCCGAAACCGGCGCCGCTTCGCCCAAGGAAATGGGCAAGGTAATGAAAATCCTGATGCCGAAAACTTCCGGCCGCGCCGACGGCAAACAGGTAAACGAGCTTGTAAAGCGAAAGCTCGGGGGATGATGCCGGATCCCCGGGATACTCGATAATTAATGCTGGATTTTTGCTGCTGAATAGGTTCTATGACCGTAGTCGTTGAAGGTTACCGGGTGCTGCTGAGAGCGGAGACCTTTTTCCCTTTCCCGGCGATGGGGGGGGCGTGAGGCCGGGAATCGGGCATCCAGTGACGAGTAGCGAGGGGCCGACATCCAGCTTCCAGTATCCAGCATCGAGTGACGAGCAAACATCCAGCAAGGGGCATCCGTCGTCGAATATCGGGCGTCATCCATTGTTTTTGGCGGAAAAACTACAAACTGCTTGATTTACGGGAAACCAAAGGCTAAAAATCACTGCTTCCCCCTGAGCCTTGGTTTTTCCTCTTTCATGTAAAAAGAAGGCGGGCTTGCCGAGTGACTGTTTCCGGGATCGCCACTCTGGTAAAACAGGCGGTAGATATTGTAGACGTGATTGGCCGGGCTGTCAAACTGCGACGGTCCGGGAACCGCCATACGGGCCTGTGTCCGTTCCACCAGGAAAAAACACCGTCTTTCCAAGTAGATGCCGAAAACCAGCTCTACCATTGTTTCGGCTGCGGAGCGGGCGGTGACGTCATCAGCTTTGTCATGAAGCATCAGAACCTCACGTTCACCGATGCCGTAAAATATCTTTCCGACCGCTACAACATCCCCCTCCCTCAGCAGGACAATGAAAGCGATTCCGCGCTGCTGCTCGCAGGGCGGAAGGAGCGGGAGGAGATCCTGGCGGTTGTGGAGTGCGCCTGCGAGTTTTTTTACCGCCAGTTGCGCATGAGCGAGGAGGGCAGGGTCGCCCGCGACTATATCGTGAAGCGGGAGCTGCCTCAGGAAGTGGTGGAAGCGCAGCGCCTGGGCTTTGCGCCCGCGCGCTGGGACGGGGTTTTGCAGTACTTCCGGAAGAAAGGGTTCGGCCCGGAACTTGGCGTGAAAGCCGGGTTGTTGGGCCAAGGAAGCGGCGACCCGTCGAAATTTTACGATCGTTTCAGAAACCGGCTGATTTTTCCGATAACCGACGAACGGGGAAGGACCGTCGCTTTTGGAGGGCGGAGCCTGTCCGCCGGCGAGCAAAACGAGCCGAAATATTTAAACAGCCCGGAGACTCCCGTTTACCACAAGGGCAGGATGCTCTACCAGTACGGGGCCGCCCGGGAGGCATGCCGGCAGGTGCGGCAGGTGGTGCTGGTGGAAGGCTACATGGACCTTCTGGCCTTCCACGCGAAAGGTTTTTTCCGGGTGACGGCAACTCTGGGCACGGCGCTGACCGCCCAGCAGGTCCGGCTTCTCGCGCGCATATCCGATGAGGTGGTGCTCGCATACGACGGGGACGACGCGGGTGAAAAGGCGATGCTGCGCGCTCTTCCCATCTTTTTACAGGAGGAGGTGCCGGTAAGCTGCATCCGGTTTCCGGATGGAATGGACCCGGACGATTTTCTTAAGAAACACGGCATTTCCGGGTTCGAGGAACTATTGGGGCGCCGGGCGGAACTTGGCGCCTACGCAGTGCGAAAGGCCATGGACGATTGGGACGGAAGCGCGGCTGCCCGTACGAAAATTTTTTCCGAGTTGCAGGGCATATTTCAGTCCGCACGGCAGCCGCTGCTTCGGGCCGAGTACCTGCACCTGATCGCGGACCGGTTTTCGATATCGGAAGAGCTTGCAAGGGCGGAGCTTGAGCACGACAGGCGGGGAAAGGGGGAGAAGGGGCCGCGATCCTACAGGCCGGCGCCGTGCATTCCCAAGGTGGAAACCGAGTCCCTGGAGGAAAAAATCCTGCGGCTGATCGTCAAGCATCCGCAACTGGCGGGTACGGTGAGGGAGTGCGGCGCTCTGGGGTGTTTTCGCGAGTCGAAGCTGTGTGAAATCGCAAAGGTGCTGTGCCGGGCCGGGTTCTGCGAGACCGGGGAATTCAGCTCTTCGCAGATTTACGATCTCCTGGCGCAAGCCGATTTGCAGGAACTCTACACCCGGTACCTCCTGGAGCCCTACGAGCTCGAAGAGCCCGAGATCCAGCTCAGCGGATGGTTGAATGCTCTGTTGGTCAACGAGTGCAAAAGAAAAAGGATGGAGTTGGTGAGAGTTCTCCGGGAAGCCGAGCAGCAGGGGGACACGGACCGGATCAGAACCATTCAGTTGGAAATAATGGCCCTCACGTCCAAGGCCAGCGTTAGCGTTTTTTCTGATAACGTGCAGGAGATAGGGACCAATGACGGATAAGGATAAGCAAAGGCGCGACCCGGCTCTGAACAAGCCCGATATAGACGATTTGAATCGCCTGATCGCCGCGGGCAAGGAGAAGGGCTATCTTACCCTCGACGAGGTGAACGAGGCGCTGCCCGAGGAGATCGTCACGGCTGACAAGCTGGACGACATGATGATGATCTTCGATGAAATGGACATCGAGATCGTGGATTCCGAGCAGCAGGTGCAGGTGGTTCGCGGCCGCGTGCCGGACCAGGAAAACCTCATCGAGGAAGAAGAGGACGAGCTTCAGCTTGAAACGGATTCTGCCAACCGGGTTACCGACCCGGTGAAGATGTACCTGCGCGAAATGGGGCAGGTGTCTTTGCTTACGCGCGACGGCGAAGTGGAAATCGCCAAGAGGATAGAGGCCGGAGAGCGGGAAATCTTCAATGCCATCATGGAGTCTTCCATAGGCATCAAGGAGATAATGAGCCTCAGGGAAAAGCTGCAAAATGAAGGGTATCATCTCAACGAGGTAATCCGGGAGATGGAAGAGGAGATTACCGAGGAAGAGGAGACGGTACAGAAGGACAGAATCATATCCATGCTCGACGAAGTGCAGCGGCTCGATGAAGAAAACAAGAAGATGCAGACCGCCCTGTTGAGCGAGAACCTGGAACCGGAAAAAGAGAGCGAACTCAAGGACCGGGTGCAGCAAAACAAGGAAAAGGTGGTAAATCTCCTGAAGGACCTGCAACTGAGCCGCCGCCATATCGAAAGCATTATAGAAAAGCTCAACAATCACCTCCTGGCGATCGAGGAATCGGAGAGGACGCTGGGAGACAGCCTGGCCCGCATAAGCGGCAATGATGCGATGAGGCTGAAGGCCTTTTTCGAACAGGCCGACGACGAGAATTTCGAGGAAAGCGCCACGGTGCCCCAGGAGGAATTCGAGGTGCTGAAGACCCGGGCCGTACAGGCCAGGGAGCGGATCGCGCAGCTCGAAATGGAAGCCAAGATGGATTCCAGGTCGCTGCGCCAGATCCTGGGCCGCGTGAGGGACGGCGCCCTGCGTGCAAAATTGGCCAAAAGCGAGCTGATCGAGGCCAACTTGCGCCTCGTGGTAAGCATCGCCAAAAAGTACACCAACCGCGGCCTCCAGTTCCTGGATCTCATCCAGGAAGGAAACATCGGCCTGATGAAAGCCGTGGACAAGTTCGAATACCAGCGCGGCTACAAGTTCAGCACCTACGCCACGTGGTGGATCCGGCAGGCCATTACCCGCGCCATTGCCGACCAGGCCCGCACGATCCGCATCCCGGTGCACATGATCGAGACCATCAACAAGCTGATCCGCACGTCCCGGTACCTGGT
>LUZZ01000404.1 GCA_001603845.1 Syntrophobacterales bacterium Delta_01
ATTCGGATCGGGCGGGCTCGTGTTCGGCTATTACGTCAAGGACCCGCAACGCTACGGGGTGGTGGATTTCGATGAAACGGGCAAGGTCCTGGGAATCGAGGAAAAGCCGCTTCGTCCCAAGTCCAACTTTGCCGTGCCCGGCCTGTATTTTTTCGACAACCGGGTGGTGGATGTCGCCTCGCGGCTGGTTCCCTCCGCGCGGGGCGAACTGGAGATCGCCGACGTCATCAACACGTTTCTCCGGTGGGGAGAGTTGAGAATCGAGCTCCTGGGGCGGGGCTTTGCGTGGCTGGACACCGGGACTCACGATTCGCTTCTGGAAGCGTGCACGTTCGTGGAAACCATCGAGAAACGGCAGGGATTGAAAGTGGCCTGCATCGAAGAAATCGCCTACCGCATGGGCTACATCGACGACGACCAGCTCCGGAAGCTGGCCGAGCCCCTGCTCAAAAACGATTACGGGCAGTACGTGCTGAAGCTGCTCGATGAGGGCGCTTCCGGTGCCGGCCCGGTCCAGTTGACCGGCGGGGCGCGCCGGCCGGCCGGAGAAGGCGCGGCGAATCAATAACCGCCGGCATCCGGTTGCGGTGCGGCGGCCGCGCGGTGTTCGATCAACCGTCCAGCCGCCCGTAGATGTCCTCGAACCTGCAGATGTCGTCTTCTCCCAGGTAGCTTCCGGTTTGGACTTCGATCAGTTCGAGCGGGATTTTGCCGGGGTTTTCCAGCCGGTGCTTGGTTCCCCAGGAAATGTAGGTGCTCTGGTCCTCGTTTAGCAGAAACACTTCCTCGCCCCGTGTGATCCGGGCGGTCCCCTTTACCACGACCCAGTGTTCGGCCCGGTGGTAGTGCATCTGGAAGGACAGGGCGGCCCCCGGGTTTACGGTGATCCTTTTCACCTTGAACCGGTCCCCCATGTCGATGTTTTCGTAGGACCCCCAGGGGCGGTAGGTCAGCAGGTGAGTGAGGGCTTCTTCGCGCATCTGGTTCTTGAGGCGGTTTACCAGCAGCTTCACGTCCTGGGCCCGGTCCGTCGAGGCCACCAGCACGGCGTCCTTGGTCTCGATGACGATCTGGTCCCGGATGCCGAGCGCGGCCACCAGCCGGTTTTCCGAATGGATGTAGCAGTTGTCCACGTCTTCGAGCATCACGTCCCCGCAGGTGCCGTTTCCGTGCTCGTCTTTGGTGCACACGTCGCGGAGCGAAGTCCAGCTTCCCAGGTCGCTCCACCCGATGTCCAGCGGAATCACCACCGCCCTGGAAGTCTTTTCCAGGATGGCGTAGTCGATGGAATCGTTGGGACAGGCCGAAAAGGTCTTCTCGTCGAGCCTTATGAAATCGAGGTCGCGCCGCGCGCCGTCGTAGGCCTGCCGGCAGGCGTCCAGAATGCCGGGCGCAAACCGGTTCAGTTCGTCCAGAAAGACCGAAGCCTGGAACATGAACATCCCGCTGTTCCACAAATATTCGTGCGATTCAAGGTAGGCGGAGGCCTTTTCCAGGTCGGGCTTTTCGGTAAACTCGCAGACCTGGAAGGCCCCGTTTTCACCGCTTTCGCCCGCGCAGCCGCCCTTCTTTATGTATCCGTAGCCGGTTTCGGGCCGGTCGGGGACAATGCCGAAGGTGATGATCTTTCCTCCCAGGGCGTATTCGTTTCCGATTTGAACCGCCGATGCGAACAGGTCGGCGTTGCGGATCAGGTGGTCCGCCGGAACGACCAGCAACACGGGATCGGAGCCGCTTTTCACGGCGTCCAGGGCGGCGACGGCGATGGCCGGGCAGGTGTTGCGCCCCACGGGTTCCAGGATGATCGAGCGGTGTTCGACTTCGACCGCCTGCATCTGGGCGGCGATCATGAAACGGTGGCTGTCGTTGCACACGATGATGGGAGGCGCCGCCCCGGAAACGGACCCCAGCCGAAGGAGGGTTTTCTGAAAAAGCGAAAAATCCTCGCCGCCTATCGCCATGAGTTGTTTGGGGAAATGCTCCCTGGAAAGCGGCCACAACCGGGATCCCACACCACCGGATAAAACGACGGGTATTATCATGGTCCACCTCGATGCAGTTGCCGGCCCGGGAGAGAAAAAGGCGGCGGATAAGCAATGATTTGAAGATAATAGCAGTTATAGAATATGCGCGTCCGACTATCAAGGGGGAAAGGCAGGAGCTTGGAAGCCCAGACAATGCTGGAAACGTGCAGCCCGTGCCCATTACTGAAGCAGGACGGGAAAAAGGCATGGGTTCAGAATTTTTTTACCAGTTTGTTGTATTCCGCGTGGGAACCGATTGGAAATCGGCCAACGATTTGTCCCCTTGGAACTCCCAGTCGATCTCGTCCAGAAGTTCCTCGGCGAGTTGGTCCTGAAGGTCCGAAGGCAGTTCGGATGCCTTCCGGAAAGCCTTTTCCAGCAACGATGCCATTTTATGCTCCTGCGGAGTCCAATTTCATAATAGCCAGGATCGCACGGGCACGCAATCCGTTTGATATTTGCTTCACCCGTTCGTGCCGTACAGGGCGCCGAACTTGCGGTTCAGATACTCGATCAAGTATTGCGGATTGAGTTCTTCGCCCGTTGCCTCTTTTACCAGTTCGCGGGGAAGATAGCGGCTTCCGTGGGCGTAGACGTTCGCCCGGAACCAATCCGCGAACGGCTCGAAATCCCCCGATTCGAAAAACCATTCCGGGTCTTCCAGGTCTCGGGCCGCTTTTGCATAAAACTGGGCGGCGTAAACGTTGCCGAGCGCATAGCTCGGGAAATACCCGATGGAGCCCATCGACCAGTGGACGTCCTGCATGACCCCGGTCGCAAAATCGGGCGGAGTGAGCCCCAGGTATCGCCGCATTTTTTCGTTCCAGGCCTGCGGCAGGCCGTCGGGTTCCAGTTCTCCGCCGACCAGGGTTTTTTCCAGCTCGAACCGCAAAATAATGTGCAGGTTGTAGGTGACTTCGTCGGCATCCACCCGGATCAGGCCGGGGCGAACTTCGTTGACCGCAAAGTGAAAATCGCGGAATGAAACGGCGTCCAGCCGGGGGAAACGCTCCCGGACGGCGGGAAGAAAGCACTTCCAAAATCCCGTGGACCGCCCCACCATGTTTTCCCACATCAGGGACTGCGACTCGTGGACGGCCATGGACACGGCGCTGCCCCGGGGCGTGCCCCAGTGCACGGCCGGGAGCCCCTGGTAGTAGATGGCATGCCCAGTTTCGTGAATACTGCTGAAAAGCGCCGGCAGGATGCATGTTTCATCGTAGCGGGTGGTGATCCGCACGTCGCCGGGTCCCATCCCGGAGGTGAACGGGTGGGCCGATTGGTCGATCCTGCCTCCCTGCAGGTCGTAGCCGATGTGCGATGCGATGTGCAGGATCAGGTCTTTTTGCCGGTCCGGCGGCGCATCGCATCGCAGGATGCCCGGCTCCGGCTTCCTGCCGCTGCCGCGGATGCGGTCGAGAAGGTCCGCCAGCGCACCGGCCAGTTTTTGGAATATCGGCTGGATGCCGGCGGCGCTTTCTCCGGGTTCGAATTGTTCTATCAGGGCGTCGTAAAGCTCGCCGCCAGCCGCCAGCGCCGCGGCTTCTTCGCGCTTCAGCTTCACCAGCCGGTCGAGATGCGGCAAAAAGCCCTGCCAGTCGTTTTGCGGCCGGGCCGTTTCCCACGCCGATTCGGACTCGGACGAGGCCCTTGCCAGTTCGACCGCCAGGGACTCGGGGACCCGGCGCGCCCGATCGTAGCTCCTTCGCCATTCCCTGATGTTTACCGCAATATCCGAGAGCGGGTCGCGGACCATGTCCGACTGTTCGACCCGGTCCAGCATGTCGCCCGTTTGAGGGTCGGTCCTTCGCTTGTAAAGGATGCCCGCGAGCGTGGCCGTCTGGGCCGCGCGGTGCCGGCTGCCGGCTCTGGGAAGGTACGTTCGGCGGTCCCAGCCCAGGAGTTGGCGGATGGAATCGTATACGGCCGTTTCCCGGTGGTGGTCCAGGAGCCACTGGTAAGATGTTCCGGCGTTCATGAAACTCTCCTGTTTTACAGAAGCGAATGGCCGCAGGCCGGCCCGGAGCCGAGGTTTGCAAATCGGGCGGCGATGCGGGTTTTCTTGACTTTTGACCGCACGTTATTAGATTCCTGGTACTTTACGGCGGCCTTCAAGACTTGAAAAATAAGCGATTTCCGGCTGTTGTGCAAAAAAAGCCGGAATAGTCGCAGCGGCGGGAATTCATAGGATAATACACAACGCTCCGGGATGCGAGTCGCGGCCGACCGGGATTCCCGGAACAGCCGTTTTCCGCTGAGGATAATGATGGAACCCCTGCCTCAAAACGGGCTTTTTTCGCCCTGGGAACCCGGCGTGCTGGCCCTGGCGGTCTACACGGCGGTGGTGGTCGCCATGATCGCGGCCATCCTGTTTCTTACCGAGCGGCTGGGACCCAAGCGGGAAAGCCCGGTAAAGGACAGCCCTTACGAGAGCGGGATCGCTCCCACCGGTTCTGCCCGTTTCCTTTATCCCGTGCCGTTTTACCTGGTGGCGACCTTCTTTTTGATCTTCGACGTGGAGGCCGTGTACATCTTTTCCTGGGCGGTGGCGTTCAGGGGCCTGGGGTGGGGCGGATGGCTCCAGATGTCGTTTTTCATCGTCGTGCTGTTTGTCAGTCTGGTCTATATCTGGAAAAAAGGAGGGCTTGATTGGGGACCCGAGGGTCGAACGCAGCCGGGAATTCCGAAATCCCCCCTCTGAAACCTCTGGACCGTATCTTCAACTGGGCGCACGAAAACAGCCTGTGGCCGATGTTTTTCGGCCTTTCATGCTGTTTTATCGAGGAAGCGGCCGTTTTGACGCCGCGCTATGACCTTGCCCGGTTCGGTGCCGAGGTGATGCGGGGCTCGCCCCGGCAAGCCGACCTGCTGATCATTTCGGGCACCGTGTTCAAGAAGATGGCGCCCGTGATCCTGAGGCTCTACGAGCAGATGGCGGAGCCGAAATGGGTGATTTCGATGGGGTCCTGCGCGAATTCGGGCGGCATGTACGACGTGTACAGCGTGGTGGCGGGGGTGGACCAGCTCCTGCCTGTGGACGTGTACGTGCCGGGATGCCCGCCCCGCCCGGAAGCGCTCATCGAGGGACTTCTCCTGTTAAAACAGAAGATCGTATCTTCCGAACGCCCCCTGCGGCCGTCGCTGCGAAAGCCGGGCGGGACCGAGGGGACGGTGCGGCCGGTCCTGGAAGAGGGCCGGACCAAGAGCAGGGACACGCGCGGGCCGGGCTACCTGGCGGTGGCGCAGCGGGGGACCTCGATTGTGCCGCCGCGCCTGTGGGGAAACCGTTCGGACATCATGTGGACCCCGCCGGCCCCCCGCATCCGCCTTTCGGAAGGGCAACAATCGGTCGCCGCCGCCTTGAAGGAACGATTTAAGGACGCCGTCGGCCAGGTGCCGGCAGCCGTCGATATGCCGACCTTCGAAGTCGATCCCCGCAGGATCGGGGACGTGCTGCGCTATCTCAAAACCGAATCGGACCCCCAATACCAGCGCCTCGACGACCTCACCGCCGTGGATGAAACGGCCCGCCGCCATCGCCACCCGGAATGCATCGAAGGGTTCCGTCCCCAGGCCCCGGACCCCGCGTGCCCGGCCCTCCCGGATTTTACGATGGTCTACCACCTCCTGTCGCTCGATTCGGCGAGCCGCATCCGCATCCGGGCGGGGCTCTACGGGGAAAAGCCCGCCGTGTCCTCCGTCACCGGCGTATGGCCGTCCGCCAACTGGTACGAGCGCGAAGTGTTCGACATGTTCGGCATCCGGTTCGAAGGGCATCCCAATTTGAGGCGGATCCTGATGCCGCCGGGCTGGCAGGGGCACCCGCTGCGCAAGAACCATCCCTACCGGGCAACCGATATGGAGCCGTACACGGCGAAGGATGCCGAGACGTACCGGCCGCTCGATGCCCGCTACTTCGTGAAGGGGACCGAACGGGCGGACACCATGGCCCTGAACTACGGCCCGCACCATCTCGGCACTCACGGGGTGATGCGGTTCGTGCTGGCGCTGAGGGGCGAGCGGATCACCGACGTGGGGGCGGACATCGGCTACCACCACCGGGCGGCGGAAAAGGTGGGCGAGCGCCAGTCGTGGCACCAGTTCATTCCCTACACCGACCGCGTGGACTACATGAACGGAGTGGGGAACAACCTGGCGTATCTCCATTCCGTGGAGACCCTGGCCGGAATCACCGTGCCGGACCGGGCCAAGTTTATCCGGGTGATGCTGGCCGAGCTTTTCAGGCTGAACAGCCATTTGATCTGGGTGGGGACGTTTTTGCACGATATCGGGATGATGGGCCTCAACTTCTACGCGTTTCGGGAACGCGAGCAGATCATGGACATCATCGAGATGATCACCGGCGGGCGGCTGCATCCGTCGTGGTTCCGGATCGGAGGAGTGGCCGCCGACCTTCCCGAAGGCTGGAAGGAGGCGGTCGATGCCTTCTGCCGGATTTTCCCGGCCAGGATCCGGGAATACGAAAAGCTGGTCAACCGCAATCCCATCGTCAAGGCACGAACGGTGGGCATCGGAGTGCTGCCCCGGGACGAGGCCGTCGACTGGGGCGTCACCGGCCCCAACCTGCGTGCAAGCGGCGTGGAATGGGACCTGCGGAAAAAGATCCCCTATTCGGGCTACGAGGCGTTCGACTTCGACGTGCCCGTGCAGACCGCCGGGGACTGCTACGCGCGCTATCTCGTCAGGATGGAGGAAATGCGCCAGAGCCTGCGAATCGTCGAACAGGCGGCCCGCGACATGCCTCCGGGGCGCTACCGGACGGAAGACTACCGGTACGCGGTGCCTCAAAAAGAAGAGACGCTCAAGGACATCGAAAGCCTGATCCACCATTTTATCAACGTCTCGCGCGGGCCGAAGATGCCCGCGGGCGAAGTGTACGCCGCGGTGGAAGTCTCGCGGGGCGAGCAGGGCTATTACCTGGTGAGCGACGGGATGAACATGGCCTACCGGCTGCGCATTCGGGGGCCGGATTTTGCGAACCTCCAGGCCATACCGCGAACGGCCATAGGGCTTACGATATCGGATTTCCAGGCGATTTTGGGATCCATGGATTTCATAATGCCGGACTGCGACCGGTGACGGGCGTGGTGCGGGGTTGCGCGAAGCCGTAAAAGAAAAGGATGAGGACGTAGGGTGGGCACAGCTTTACCGTGCCCACCGTCTTCGGTGTTTTTTGCCGCCACGGATGGTGGGCACGGTAAGGCTGTGCTCACCCTACACCTTCGTTGTTATTTCTTCGGGGCTTCGCGTGAAAAATTCTTTCTGCATACGGGCACACAAGCTGAGGAAACGGACAGATGCTCCCGGAAGAACTGAGAACGAAATTTGCCGCGATGATCGCCGGGGCCGAATCGCCGCGCGAGAAGGCCATCGACGTTATGTTCGAGATCCAGGATATCTACGGCTGGATGAGCGACGAAGCGATGCAGGACGTCGCTTCGCTGCTGGGCATGAGCCCGCTGGAACTCGATGAGCTTGCCACCTTCTACGATTTTATTTACCGCAGCCCGGTCGGGAAATACGTGATCCACGTCTGCGACAGCGCGATGTGCTGGCTGGACGGCCAGCACCAGCGCGTGCTGGACTATATAAGCAGTCGCGTCAACGTTCCCCTGGGCGGGACCAGCCCGGACGGGCTGTTCACTCTCCTGCCCGTGTGCTGCATCGGCTACTGCGACCGCGCGCCCGCCATGATGATCAACAAGCGGGTCTACGGAAGGCTCACGCCCGAAAAGATCGACCGGATACTGGACAAAATCATTCACGAAAACGAATACCCCGAGAGGGAATGAGTCGATGCCGAAATACACTCAGGTGCTGTTTAAAAACCGTAAGCCCGACCGGGTGGCGACGCTGGAAGAGTACCGGGAAAGCGGCGGATACCGGGCGCTGGAAAAGTTTGTCGGCGGGAAAATGCCGCGAACCGAAGTGGTGCGGCTGGTGGACGAATCCGGCCTGCGCGGCCGGGGCGGCGCCGGCTTCCCGGCCGGGAAGAAGTGGGCCGCCGTTCCCGAAAACGGCGCCTATCCCCGCTATCTTGCCGCCAATGCCGACGAGATGGAGCCGGGCACGTTCAAGGACCGGATGCTCCTGCACGTCGATCCGCACTGCGTCATCGAGGGAATGGTCCTGGCCGGGTACGCCTTCGACGCGTCCAAGGCGTTCCTTTTCGTCCGGCCCTCCTACGAGAGCAGCGCGTTCATCCTGGAGCGGGAGCTGGAGATAGCGAGAAAGGCCGGTCTGCTCGGCCAAAACATCCTGGGTTCCGGCTATTCGTTCGACATCGTGGTGCACCGCAGCGGCGGAAGATACATCTGCGGCGAGGGGTCGGCCCTCCTGAACGCCATTATGGGCAAGAGGCCAAACCCCGTAAAGCCTCCCCCTTATCCCACGGAAAAGGGGCTCTGGGAAAAACCGACGGTGGTCAACAACGTGGAAACCCTGGCCTGCGTGCCGCACATTCTGATGAACGGTCCCCAGTGGTTCAAAGACCTTTCGGCCACGCCGCACGGCGCCGGCACCAAGATCTACTGCATCAGCGGCAAGGTCGCTTCTCCGGGGGCGGTGGAGCTGCCGATGGGGACCCGTCTCAGCGAGATCATCGAAGAACACTGCGGGGGAATGAGTCCTGGGTCCGAATTCAAGGCCTGCCTTCCCGGAGGCGCTTCGACCCGGTTCCTGACCAAGGACCACTACGACGTCCCCATGGATTTCGAGGACCTCAAGGCCATCGGAAATCGGCTGGGCACCGGGGCGATCATGGTATTCGACCACAAGACGTGCCTGGTGGCCGCCACGTTGAACCTGATGCAGTTTTTCGCCCGCGAGTCCTGCGGCTGGTGCACGCCGTGCCGCGAAGGACTGCCGTACATGCGCGACCTGCTGTGGAGGATCGAAAACGGCGAAGGCGAGGAGGAATATATCCCGATGCTCCAGACCATGTGCAAGCAGGTGTGGAACGCCTACTGCGCGCTGGCTCCCGGCGCCGCCGAACCGCTCATCAGCCTTCTCGATTCTTTCGAAGACGAGGTCCGGGAACATATCAGCCAAAAAGGATGCCCGTTCCATGCCCAGGCTCATCATTGACGATCTTGAAATCGAAGTCCCGTCCGGCACCAAGGTAATCGACGCCGCGGAACGGCTGGGCATCATGATCCCGCGGTTCTGCTACCACGAAGCGCTGGGGTCGGTGGGTGCGTGCCGGATGTGCGCGGTCAAGTTTCTCCAGGGCCCGTTCAAGGGCATCCAGATGAGCTGCATGATAGACGCTCAGGACGGCATGGTGGTCTGCACCACCGACGAGGAGGCCGTGGCGTTCCGAAAGCAGGTCATCGAGTGGCTGATGATCAACCACCCGCACGACTGCCCGGTGTGCGATGAAGGCGGCCAGTGCCTGCTCCAGGACGAAACGGTTTCCGGCGGGCACGGAAGGCGCCGCTACCTGGGGAAGAAGCGCACCTACCGCGACCAGTACCTGGGGCCGTTCATCGCCCACGAAATGAACCGCTGCATCCACTGCTACCGGTGTTCGCGGTTTTACCAGGAATTTGCCGGCTACCACGATCTCGGCCCCCTTCAACTCGCCAACAAGCTTTATTTCGGAAGGTTTGCCGACGGAAGCCTGGAAAGCCCGTTTTCCGGGAACCTGGTGGATGTCTGCCCCACGGGCGTCTACACCGACAAGACCGCACGGTTCAAGGTGCGCCGGTGGGACCTCCAGCGCGCGCCCTCCGTTTGCAACCAGTGCTCCCTGGGGTGCAACACGGTGGGAAACGCCCACTACCGGGCGGTCATGCGCGTGGAAGCGCGGCTCAACAAGGCCGTCAACGGCTACTTCATCTGCGACCGGGGCCGGTTCGGCTTTTCGTATACGAACGGGGGGGCCGACCACTCGCACCGGCCGTGGCAGCCCCGGATCGGCACCGAGACGGTGAGCGTCGAGGACGCTCTCCGGGAATCGGCGCAAAGGCTTGCGGGCATCGTCCGCACCGCCGGCGCGGGGGCCGTGGCCGCGCTGGGGTCGTGCCGCAGCAGCCTGGAAACCCAGTGCATGCTCAACCGGGTGTGCCGGACGAACAACTGGACCGGTCCCTCCTATTTCTACGATCCCGTGCTTCAGCGCAAAATCGGCGCAGCCGTGGGACGGCTGGACGAGGCAATCGGCGTATCGCTTCGGGAAATCGAGACCGCGGACCTGGTGATCGTCGCCGGGGCGGATCTCCTGAACGAAGCTCCGATGGCCGCGCTGGCGGTACGGCAGGCGGCCAGGAAAAAAGCGGCGGTGTTGGTCCTGGACCCCCGCCCGGTGAGCCTGCCCCTGGATTTCGAATACGTGGCGGCCGCCCCCCGGCAAATCGAGCCCCTGCTGGGCGCCGTGATCGGGGCCTCGTTTGCCGAAGACGCGCCCGAAGACTTGCGAAAGAAATCCGAAGGTTTATTCGGAAAGCCGTCGCTGGAATCGGAAGACCCGGCGGTCCGGCTGAAACTGGGACCTTTTGCCGAAAAGCTGAAAGAGAGTAAAAAACCGGTTATCGTGTGCGGAACCGACGTGGTGCGGGAATCCACTCCCGCATTTGCTGCGGACTGCGCCGGGCTGCTGCGGGAATCGGGCAAAGATGCGGGACTGTTCTACATCTTTCCGGGTGCTTCGTCTTTCAGTGCGGCGCTGCTGTCCGGCCCGGAGGGCATGACGTTTTCCGGGATCCTGGAAGGCATCGAAAGCGGGGCGATCAAGGCCCTGGTGGTGGCCGAAACCGATCCTTTCCGGGATTTTCCGGACCGTGAAAGGCTGGACAAAGCTTTTTCCGGGCTGGAGCTTCTGATCGCCCTGGACTGCCTGCCGACGGAGACCGTGCAGCGGGCGCATATTTTTCACCCGGCATCCACCGTGTTCGAAGCCGGTTCCACTTTCGTGAACCAGGAAGGGCGGGTGCAGTTCGCCGAGCAGGTGCATCGGGGCGGGATGCCCATCTGGGGGGCGCATCCGCCGCGGGTTTACCGGGATTACGTTCCGGGAGGCGATCACCGGCCCGCATGGGAAATCCTGTGGAAAATTTCGGGCGATCCGGCTGCCGTGGAAACCGGCGCGGTTCCCCCGTCGCCCGGCGAGTGGATCGCGGCGGAGCATCCGGCGTTCGAGCGGATCGGTCCTTCGGATTACCCGGTGGACGGGCAGAGGGTGCTTCATCCGGCGGGCGGTACCGCCGGGACCGGGGGACCTCCGGCCCGGCCGGACGAGCCGAAGGGGCTGGAATTGCTCCTGGTGGACTGGATGTACGGCACCGAGGAGCTTTCGTCCCATGCGGACACGCTCAAAAGCGTCATACTTGAGCCGAAACTGCTGATGCACCCGGCGGACGCCGCCTCGGCGGGGCTCGTGCACGGCGATACGGTCGTGGTGGAACTGGACCGGGGAAACTTGGAGATAAAGCTTTCGGTTTCGGAAGGCATGGCCCGCGGCGTACTGGTCCTGCCCAGGCACCGGGATATCGAATGGCAGAAAGTGGGCGGTTTCGGCGTAACGGTTCCCCCGGAACGGATCAGGAAGGTTTTCAGGGGGCGCAAGTAAGTCGGATCGTAATATTTTTCGGGCGGCGAACATGTGGTGGATTTGGGGATTTGCGGTACTTCTGATCAAACTGGCCGTGGTGCTCGGAGCGCTCATCACGCTGGCCGCCTACATGGTGCTGGTGGAAAGAAAGCTTCTCGGGCGCTTCCAGATCCGCTACGGGCCCAACCGGGTCGGCCCCTTCGGCCTGCTTCAGCCCCTTGCGGACGGGATCAAGATGATTCTCAAGGAGGATTTCGTTCCCCGGGCGGCTGACCGCCTCATTTTCGTCACCGCACCGGCGGTGGTGGCCGCCGTGCCGCTGGTGATCGCCGCCGTGATCCCTTTTTCATCCGATCTCGTGGTGGGGGGCACCCGCATCCCGATGGTCATTTCCGATCTCAACATCGGGCTGCTTTTCATCCTGGCCCTGGCGTCGCTCAGCGTCTACGGCGTGGCCCTGGGCGGCTGGGCCTCCAATTCCAAGTACAGCGTGCTGGGGGCCATTCGCGGTTCGGCCCAGCTCATAAGCTACGAGCTATCGCTGGGGTTGTCGCTGGTGCCGGTGGTGATGCTCGCCGGTTCCTTCAGCCTGGTGGACATCGTGAACGCGCAGGCCCGCTACCCGTTCCTCCTGGTGCAGCCGGTGGCGTTCGTCATCTTTCTTATCAGTTCGATGGCCGAGTCCTACCGCATCCCGTTCGACCTGCCGGAATCCGAAAACGAACTGATCGGCGGTTTTCACACCGAGTACAGCGGCATGCGGTTCGGGCTGTTTTTCGTGGGCGAATACGTGAGCATGATCGTGCTCGGCGCTCTGGTGGCCGTTTTTTTCCTGGGCGGCTGGCGCGGACCGATCCTGCCCCCGGTGTTGTGGTTCATTATCAAGATGATGCTGGTCCCCTTTTTTTCCATCTGGACCCGGGCCAGCCTGCCGAGGCTTCGCTACGACCAGTTGATGCGGCTCGGCTGGAAGTTTTTGCTCCCGGTGGCGCTGGCCAATATCGTTGTGACCGGCGCGTTCATGCTGCTTGCGGGGGGGTGAGATGTCTTTTTTCCGCGAACTGGCAGACGATGTCCTGGGGCTGGCCGATTCCTACATGGTGACGCTCCGGCATCTTTTCAGAAAACCCATAACGGAGCAGTACCCCGAATATAAAAAGGTGCTTCCGGCGAGAACGCGGGCGCGAATCGTTTTGACGCGCGACCCGGAAGGGCAGGAACGCTGCGTTGCCTGCTACCTGTGTTCGGCGGTGTGCCCCACGGACTGCATCTCCATCGAGGGGGCGGAGCGCAAGGACGGCAGGCGCTACCCGCTGTGGTTCCGGATCAATTTCGCCCGGTGCATCTATTGCGGGCTGTGCGAGGAGGCCTGCCCGACGCTCGCCATTCAGCTCACGCCCGACTTCGAGTTCTCCAAATACGACGTCCTGGATTTCGTCTACGAAAAGGAAGACCTGCTGGTAGACAACGGCGGCAAGAACGGCGAGTACAATTTTTACCGTCATTCCGGCGTGGCCGTTGCGGCGGACAAGGGCGAACACGAAGGCGAAAAGCCTCCGGTCGATTTGAAGAGCAACCTGCCGTAGCC
>LUZZ01000405.1 GCA_001603845.1 Syntrophobacterales bacterium Delta_01
GAAGTTGTCTGGTTGATTATTTCAGTATGTTCATTCATTATTTCTATAGTTTTTGCGGCAAATGTGATTGGAGCACATCCTTTCATAGTAGAGGAATTATCAGATAATATAAACAAATACAAAAGTATATATAAGATAAGAAACTTCATAGGTATTCCACTTTGGTTTTTGGCTTTTATTCAGCATCTTTTTGCAGTAATAGGTCTTATATCCTTCGGATATTTTATTTATGATCACTTACGATCCTATCCGTTGAATAATCATGTATGAGGTGGACAAGGCGAGAATTGTGCGGATTTGTGATTTCGATGAAAAGGGAGTCAGCACACTCGGCCCCCGCGGGCCGCGCAACGCGGTTCGAACAACTAGGGAAAGCCGCATCGACAATCTTCCTCGTTCGAGTAAAAACCACGCCAAATGATTGTATCTTCAAGCCAAATGAGTCGATACCCATTGTACGCCGGGATGACCAAAGGCCGCTTTTCAGGCAGGAAAGAGATTTTCAAAAGACTCGCTAAGAGCACTATGCCCGTGGAGGCCGGAAACAGTAAAGGCCGGCTTTTGATTTTGGACAAAAAGCCGCCCGGCCTCAGGCGCTCGCCGTGATGACCCGGGAGTTGCTTTTTTTGTTTTAGGGGATATTTTCTTTATTGCCGTTTGCCGGGAGACCGGCGGATGGGGACGGGCTTTTTTTGTATTTCCGGAAGGGTGTGGGGCGGTCCGGCGGGCAAATGGATCCGGGGTAAGACTGGACATGGTTAGGACTCACGAAATAAATAAAGTCCTGGTGGTGGACGACGAAGTTTCGATGTGCACGCTGCTCGAAAATTTCCTCCGCCAGCAGGGATACGGTCCGCATTGTACGACGGACCCGGTGCAGGCGCTGGAGATGTTGGACCGGGACTCCTTTGAAGTCATGATTTCGGATATCCGCATGCCCGGAATGAACGGCATGGACCTTACCCGCTCGGCACGCCTGAGATGTGCGGACATAAGCGTGATCATCATGACCGGGTTTGCCGGAGATTATTCGTATAGCGACATTATAAACGCCGGTGCCGCAGATTTCATAAGAAAGCCCGTTGAACTCCAGGAACTCAAGGCCAAGCTGGAAAGGATCGATCTCGAAAGGAAAACCCTGCGGGAACTCAGGGAACTGAACACCGCGCTTCGCGTAGTTCTGAAAGCGAAGGAAGAGGATAGAAACCAGCTCTGCGCCAGCGTAGCGGCCAATACGAAACAGCTTATCCTGCCGTATGTGGATAAGCTGAGAGCAACCCGCCTCAACCAGGTACAGCAGATGTATCTGGATCTCCTGGAGTCCAATATCAAGGAAATTTCTTCGCCGCTTATCACCAGCCTCTCCCAGAAACATCCCGACCTGACCCCCATGGAGATCCAGGTCGCCGGTCTTATAAAGTCCGGGAAAAGAAATAAGGAAATCGCCGAACTGCTGGGCATTTCCATAAACACCGTTATGACTCACCGGCACCATCTTCGGAAAAAGCTCGACCTTCAGAAGGGCAGCACCAGCCTCATGTCCTACCTCCATTCAATGGAAATTTAGTGATTTTATCTCACTGATTTTTCACTCTCGCGGCTGTTTGCCGCCGGACCGATTACATACCAGCGTCTGATTTCCACTGCACAAGAGATAGGTTCCCGCCAGGAGTGCGAAAGGCCGATTCCTGTTGCGCCCCTGGCGGGGCTATGGCAGAGCGCCGGGGCCTCGTCATCAACCGGATGCAATAGTTGAAGCAAATTCCACAGATTCAAGGGCACACCGAAACGACACTTGCGGTGAGTCGGCATTAACGGGGAACAGTACGTAATCGATAAGAGAGGGAGATTCTGCATGAGATGGTTTTCGAACTTAAAGATCGGGAAAAAGCTTATGATCGCCTTCGGCATCGTATCCATTTTCTGTTTTGCCGTCGGCTACGTCGGATCAACAAAAATCGAAGCCGTGAATCAATCCTACTCGGACCTGCTGACTCATGACGGCAAACCTCTGGGAGATATCGGCAAGGCTTCGGCGGCTTTCCAGAAAATGCGCGCAAACATGCGGGACATCTTTTTTGACAAAAATGAGGCCGATTACAAGCGGACCCTTGCGAAGATAAGCGATGCCGACAAGGAAGCGGCAGACAATTTGACGGAGGCCGAAAAATTTATCAATCGCGAGGAGGTGCGCAAGGCATTCAGTGACGTAAGAGCGAGCAATCAAAAATTTCTGGCCGTGAGGGACCGGCTCATCAGCCTCGTCAGAGATGACAAGAGGGATGAAGCCCTCGAATATATGAGGAAAGAGGCCTTGCCTGCCGCCAGGGTCGTGCAGGACGAGATCGACAAGCTGGTCGAACTCAAAATCAATTCAATGTCCAAGGGCCAGGTGGATAACGCCGCGACGACCAGCCACGCGTTTCGCTTCATGTGGGGCCTCACCGCTGTTTCACTGGTGATTGCCGTTATGCTCGGACTGTTCATCACCAGGATGATCGGGCGTCCGCTGAAAGAAATCACCGAAGCCGCCGACAGGCTCGCGGCGGGGGACGTCGGAATCAAAGTGGAAATCGAGTCCAGAGACGAGGTCGGGATGCTCGCGAATTCGTTTCGCAACATGCTGGACAATATTCGAAGCGCCGCGCTGGCCGTCGACAAAGTGGCGTCGGGCGACCTGAGTGTCAAGGTGGAGGTGCGATCCGACCAAGACGTACTGGCAAAGGCCCTGAATTCCATGCTGGACACCATCAAGGGCCTGGTGGAGGAAACCGACCGGATGATAGACGCCACCCGGAACGGCAAGCTGGATTATCGAGGCGATGCCGCCGCGTATAAGGGGGCCTGGAGCGACCTGGTAAGAGGCGTCAATGGTCTCATCGAAGCTTTCGTCCGGCCTATCCGGGTAACCGCCCGGTACGTGGAGGGCATCAGCAAGGGAGACATCCCGGCCAAGATCACCGACGAATACAAGGGCGACTTCAACGAGATCAAAAACAATTTGAATATGCTCATCGACGCCATGCACAAAGTCACCGATGCCGCCACTGAAATCGCTTCCGGCAACCTGATGGTGAAAATCCAGCAACGGTCGGCCGAGGACAAGCTGATGTTCGCCATGTCCCGGATGGTCACGGAGCTTACCCAGGTGGTCTCCAACATACAGTCGGTAGCGGCCCAGGTGGCGGGCGGAAGCCAGGAACTGAGCGCAAGCGCGGAGCAGATGTCCCAGGGCGCGTCCGAGCAGTCGTCGTCGGTGGAAGAGGTATCTTCTTCGATGGAGCAGATGGCGGCCAATATCAATCAGAACTCGGAAAATGCCCAGCAGACCGAACAGATCGCCCTGAAAGCCGCGGACGATGCGAAAGAGGGCGGCAAATCGGTTGCGGAAACCGTCGCGGCAATGAGACAAATTGCCGGAAAGATTTCCATCATAGAAGAAATCGCCCGCCAGACCAACCTCCTGGCTCTGAACGCGGCCATCGAAGCGGCCCGCGCCGGCGAACACGGGAAGGGGTTCGCGGTGGTTGCCTCCGAGGTCCGTAAACTGGCCGAACGGAGCCAGACGGCCGCCGGCGAGATCAACAATCTGTCCTCGTCCAGCGTGCAGATCGCCGAAAAGGCGGGCGACATGCTGGCCAAAATCGTCCCCGATATCCAGCGGACGGCCGAACTGGTCCAGGAAATCAACGCGGCGAGCCGGGAGCAGACGGCGGGCGCCGACCAGATCAACAAGGCGATCCAGCAGCTCGACCAGGTGGTGCAGCAGAATGCTTCGGCATCCGAACAGATCTCCTCCACATCCGAGGAACTGGCCGGGCAGGCCGATCAGCTTCAAAGCGCCATCAGCTACTTCAGGATCGACCAGCAACATCACGCCGGAGCCGGACCGAAAGAACACCATCCAAAGCCCGCAGGGCGCAAAACGTCTTCCTCCCCGCGCCTGGTATCGACGGAGGTCCTGGCCCATCCCGTCGCAAAAGGCAACGGTGGGGACAAGGGCAACGGCATTGTGCTGGACCTGCACGGAGGTGGAAACGGCGGTATCGACGATGCGGATTTTGAACGATACTAGGAGGCGGCCTTGATGAGCGTTCCTTCGATAACCGAAACCGGCCAGTACCTTTCGTTCAAGCTGGAAGAAGAGAGCTTTGCGCTCGATATTTCCAACGTCCGGGAAGTGCTGGACTGCACGAAAATAACCAGGGTCCCGCAGGGCCCCGAGTTCATGCTCGGCGTGGTAAACCTCCGGGGAGGCGTTGTGCCGGTGGTGGACATGCGCCGGAAATTCGGGATGGGCCGGACGGAAAGGACCCGCAACACCTGCATCATCATGGAAGTGGAACTGGACGGGCAGGTGACCGTACTGGGCGCCCTGGCCGATTCGGTTCAGGAAGTAATGGAAATCGATCCGGAGCACATCGAACCAGCGCCCCGGATCGGCATTCGCATGAAGACCGGGTTTGTAAAAGGAATGGGAAGACGGGACGAGCAGTTCATCATCATTCTGGATATAAACAAGGTTTTCTCGGCCGAAGAACTCGCCATGGTGAATGCCGTGGAAGAGGCTGAGGCCGTTTGACATATAAAAACGCCCGTGCCTGCCATGGATCGTCGGCAGGCACGGGCAGAACTCCCGGTGCTAAGTGAGTGTAATGACCATGATCCCCCAAAAGCGAAAACATCCGCTCGATGCCGCCCCGCTCGGCAAAGGAATGACGGATACGGATTTTTCCCGCCTGAGCCGCCTTGTATATTCCACCTGCGGCATTCGCCTTGCCCCGGTCAAGAAGACGATGCTGGAAGGCCGCTTGAGGAAACGACTGAAGACCCTGGGCATCGATTCTTTTCGCGGCTACTGCGAATACCTGGCAACCGAAGAAGGGATGCGGGCCGAATGTATCCCGATGCTGGACGCGGTTACGACCAATAAAACCGATTTTTTCCGGGAGCCCAAGCATTTCGAGTTCCTGCTGAAGGTCGCCCTGCCGGAACTGGAGCGTCTCGGCGCGGTGGGCAAAAGGGCGGCAAGAGTCTGGAGCGCGGGCTGTTCCAGCGGCGAGGAGCCATATACTCTGGCCATGGTGTTGAGTGAGTATGGGCGGGAGCACCCGGGCTTCCGGTTTACAGTGCTGGGAACCGACATTTCGACCAGGGTACTGGAATCGGCCCGCAAAGCGACGTACCGGGACGAACTCGTGGATCCCGTCGATATCGAATTGAGAAAAAGATACCTTCTCAAAAGCAAGGACAAAAAACTCCACCTGGTCCGCATGGGTCCTGAAATCCGGTCGGCCGTAACCTTCCGAAGGCTCAACTTCATGGATTCGGACTACGGGATAGGCAAACCGATGCACATGATTTTCTGCAGAAACGTCCTCATCTATTTCGACCGGGAGACGCAGGAGGAGGTGATCCGGAAGTTTTACCGCTGCCTGGCTCCCGGAGGATACCTGTTTGTCGGCCATTCCGAAACGGTTCAGAATATGGACCTGCCCCTGGTTCCGGCAGCCGCTTCCGTATATAGAAAAGCGCCGTGACGGATATCCGGTCCGGCATGGTCCCCGTCTCTTTATGATAATTTCCTTATGTAACCCCATGAGTTGCGGTCTCCGCGTCTTTTGGCTGTGCACGAACGTGTCCGTCATGATAAGAACCTGCTATGGGGGAGATCGGAAAAAGGGCATAACGGAAATCGGGACCACGCCAGACACGGAGCGCCGGTATGGAAGACAACCAGGCCAGGGCTTTTCTGGATGCCGCTCATGAGGGGGTTCTGGCTGTTGACGAGCGAGGACGGGTGACCCTTTTCAACAGTGCGGCCGCGCGGTTGACGGGCATACCGGCCGAATCGGTGCTGGGCCGCTACGTTTTGGATGTCATTCCCAATACCCGCCTCCATATCGTGCTGGAAACCGGTGAAGCCGAACTGGATCAAATCCAGTATACGGGCGCGACGACCATTCTGACCAACCGGGTGCCGGTGCGCAACGAACGGGGCGAAGTCGTCGGGGCGATGGCCACGTTCCGGGACATCAGCGAAATCAAGCGGCTGGGCAGCGAAGTCGCCGCCCTGAAGGAAACGCGCACCCTGCTGGAAGCCATCGTCAATGCCACCCAGGACGCCATTTCGGTGGTGGACGAAAAAGGGATGGGCATCCTCATCAATCCGGCCTACACCCGCCTGACGGGCCTCACCGAAAGGGAAGTGCTGCACCGGCCGGCCACCATCGACATCGCCGAGGGGGAAAGCGTGCACCTGCAGGTGCTGCGAACCCGCCAGCCGATGAAGCATGTTCCCATGAAGGTCGGCCCCGGGCGCCGGGAAGTCCTGGTGGACTGCGCTCCGATCATTGTGGACGGCGTCCTCAAGGGAAGCGTCGGCGTGGTCCACGACGTCTCCGAACTGCGTTCCCTCACCGAACAGTTGGATAAGGCCAAGCAGCTCATTCGGCATCTCGATACCCGGTACACCTTCGAAGATATCGTCGCGGTCAGCGCCGTTATGCGGGAATTGCTCGAACAGGCCAAACGGGCCGCCGCCACTCCGGCAACAGTGCTTCTGTCCGGCGAAAGCGGCACCGGGAAGGAACTGTTCGCCCACGCCATCCACCATTCAAGCGACCGCGCCCAGGGGCCCTTCATTTGCGTGAACTGCGGCGCCATCCCGGACACCCTCCAGGAAAGCCAGCTCTTCGGCTACGTGGAAGGCGCTTTTACCGGAGCCAGGCGCAGGGGGCAGAAAGGGTACTTCCTGGAGGCCCAGGGCGGGACGATTTTTCTGGATGAGATCGCCGAGAGCAACACGGCGGTCCAAACCAAACTGCTGCGGGTGCTCCAGGAAAAGGAAATCGTGCCGGTCGGCGCATCTCGGCCCATTGCGGTCGACGTGCGGGTGATCACGGCCACCAACGTGGACCTGGTTTCCGCGGTGGAAAAGCGCCTGTTTCGATCCGACCTTTTCTATCGGCTCCATGTTCTGCCCATTCATATCCCGCCCCTGCGCGAGCGCAGGGAAGACATCCCGCCGCTGCTGAGTTCCCTTCTCGGCAAGCTCAACCGCGAGTACAGCCGCCACGTGGAAGGGATCACCCCGGAGGCCATGGCCCTGTTTTGCGCCTATGACTGGCCGGGCAATGTGCGCGAGCTGGAAAACATCCTCGGACGGGCGCTGATCAACATGCAGCCCGGAGAAAAGATGGTATGCCCGCGCCATCTGCCTGTGCTCACGCCGATTTGCACCAAAACGGGCGCCGAAGAGGAACGGATGAATAGACCGGGAGATGCAATCGCCGGCCTGGCCGAGGCTCATAATGCCTGGGAGAAGGCGCTCCTGCAGCATACCATCGATCTGGTGAAAGGCAACCGGACCCAGGCCGCCCGGCTGCTGAAGATTTCGGTCCGCCAGCTCTACAACAAGCTGAAGAGGCATGGCCTGGGCTGATATCGGCAATAAGTTGCCGGAAATATATTTCGTATCGGCAAGTTTTTTCCTGCCCGCTCCCCGATTGAAATAATTCACCGCGATCCTCTCCATTCCCGTTGCAAAATTCCGCTCCATCGATTTTTCACTTGTTTATCGGCTACTTGAAAAGCAGATCCCGCGGCTTGCGGACGGTTTCCCGCATCCCCGGCCCGCTCTGCCGGGTGCCGGAAGGGGGTGGCACGGGATGTGCTGAAAATAAGGGTAACGAAAGTCGAGGAGGACAATCATGCTCGATTTCCAAACAGCACCGGCGGAGAAAAAGGCCCCCTCTGCCGTCAGGGTCGTCATCCGGGCGGAAAGGTGCAAGGGCTGCGGAATTTGCATCAAATTTTGTCCCGAGAAAATTCTTGTCCTCGGCGATGAATTGAACGCTTACGCCTATCCCACCGTGAAAATGACCGATGAGCAAGCCTGCACGCATTGCCTGCGCTGCAGCCTGGTGTGCCCCGATGTGGTCTTTGCTTTCCTACGGGAGGAGGACGCGCCATGCTGGAAACACTGATGAAGGGCAATGAAGCGTTGGCCGAGGCGGCGGTGCGCGCCGGATGCCGTTTTTATTTCGGCTACCCGATCACCCCCCAGACCGAACTCATGGAATATTTCGCCCGGCGCCTGCCCGAGGTCGGCGGCACCTTCCTCCAGGCCGAAAGTGAACTGGCGGCCATAAACATGGTGTACGGGGCGGCGGGGGCCGGTGCCCGCGCGATGACTTCTTCTTCGAGCCCCGGAATCAGCCTGAAGCAGGAGGGGATTTCCTTCCTGGCGTGCGCCGAACTGCCCTGCGTGATCGTCAACGTGATGCGGGGAGGACCCGGCCTGGGCAGCATTCAGCCCGCGCAGAGCGACTACTTCCAGGCCACGAGGGGCGGCGGGCACGGCGACTACCGGATGCCCGTCCTGGCTCCCGCCTCGGTGCAGGAAATGGCGGATCTCGTGTCCAAGGCGTTCGACCTGGCGGAACGCTACCGCACTCCGGTCATCCTGCTGAGCGACGGGGTCACCGGGCAGATGATGGAGCCGGCCCGCCTGCCCGGCGAGAAGATCGGCAACGGCCTCAAGCCGTGGGTGACGGACGGCTGCCGGGGACGGCGGCGGCGGATCATCAAAACGCTCTACCTGGATCCCGACCAGTTGGAAGCCCATAATCGGCACCTCCAGGCGAAGTATGCGCAAATTCGCGAAAACGAAACGCTCTCCGAGGGATACCTTCTGGAAGACGCCCAGGTGGTGATCGTGGCATTCGGAATTTGCGCCCGCGTGGCGCGCACCGCCGTGGACAATTTGAGAGAGGAAGGCCTGAAGGTCGGCCTGTTCCGGCCCGTTACCCTGTGGCCGTTTCCGGAACAGGCGCTGAAGGATGCCGTGAAGCGGGCGCGGCACGTGTTGACCCTCGAAATGAACGCGGGCCAGATGGTCGAAGACGTACGGCTCTGCCTCCCGTCCCGCGAGATTCACTTTTACGGAAGGATGGGGGGAGTCCTGGTCGCCGCGTCCGAAATCGAAACTCAAGTGAAACGAATCGCTTAGGGGAGAAAGAAAATGTTCCAGACTGCATACGTTCCTCCCCAGACATTGACCGATGTCCGGTTTCATTACTGTCCCGGCTGCGGACACGGAGTGGCGCACCGCCTGGTGGCCGAAGTCATCGACGAACTGGGCATCCGGGAGAAAACCGTGGGCGTGGCCGCGGTGGGCTGTTCGATCCTCATTTACAACTATCTGGATTTGGACATGCAGGAGGCTGCGCACGGCCGGGCCCCCGCCGTGGCGACGGGCATCAAGCGGGTCCTTCCGGACCGCATCGTGTTCACCTACCAGGGGGACGGCGACCTTGCGTCCATCGGATTGGCGGAGATCGTTCACGCGGCGGCCCGCGGAGAAAACATCACCGTGGTGTTCATCAATAACGCCAACTACGGGATGACCGGAGGGCAAATGGCCCCCACCACGCTGCCGGGGCAGAAGACCGCCACGTCTCCGCTGGGCCGGGACGTGAAAAAGGCGGGCAATCCTTTAAGGATCGCCGAGCTGCTGGCGGTCCTGGACGGACCCGCCTATATCAGCCGCGTGTCGCTCCACAATCCCGGCGCGATCCTCCGGGCCA
>LUZZ01000406.1 GCA_001603845.1 Syntrophobacterales bacterium Delta_01
GACTTTAGAGGCGACGTTCCATGAACTCCCCTCCCTTGGCGGGAGGGGCAGGGGGAGGGGGTTGATATCGCACAGTTTTTCACCCCCACCCGGCCTCCCCCATCAAAGGGGGAGGAGCTTAAAGTCAACAACATTGGCCTCCCCCATCAAGGGAGAGGAGCTTAAGGTCACCGGCATTGGTCTCTCCCATCAAAGGGGGAGGAGCTTAAAATCAACAACATTGCCCCCCGAAAGTTTGCACAATTGCCCGGACATAATGAAAAAAAGTGCGATAAACAGAGCCTCCGTTCCCCATTCCTCATTGCACAATCCGGCGGCCGGATGCCGGTCAATCCATAAATGATCTGTCCTGCGATGGCTTATTTATGCATAATATTTCTTGACTCTAAACCGTTTCCAAATAAAATGCCGCTCTCGCCGATGGCAACTCTCAAACCTAGTGCATGCCAACACCCGAAAGGTATTGGCGGCCACTCTCCTGCATGTAGTCCATGGCGCAGTCCCAGTGTTCTCCACCGGAAAAGTAAGGCGGGTTTTGGGCATCCTTTCATTACTGCGCCTATATTTGCTGGTGGTTACAGGCTGCCCGCAAGGGTTGTGATAAATAGTACTTGACTTTTAATCTATTTTGTCCTTTTCTCGAATATGCGCGCGAACCCAGGTTTCTTTCCCAACCTACTTCCCAACAGCTATTCAGGAGTCTGAGAAAAATGATGGCGGATCAAACAGTTGCTCGAGTAGAACCTGTACGAACTGAGGCGTATTTGGATGTTTTCCAAATGCTTACCGGAGTCGGGCTCGTGGCGTTCATGTGGGCGCACATGATTCTGGTGGCCAGCGTCAACCTGGACCTGGGAGGTGGCAGGGTGATGAATGCGATCGCCCACTTTTTCGAGGCCACCTATATGGCCCAGTTAGGCGGTCCAATGATCGCCCTAGTGATGCTTTTCCACTTTGTGCTCGCCGCCCGGAAGCTTCCGTTCCGTGCCCGTGAACAGAAGGCAATATGGCGCCACAGCGTCAACTTCAACCACCTGGATACCTGGCTGTGGATGATCCAGGCGGTGACCGCCTTCATAATCCTCATCATGGGCTGCATCCACATGTGGACGGTGCTGACCTCGCTTCCGATCACCGCCGCAAAGAGCGCCGCAAGGATCCAGGGTGGATGGTGGCTCCTGTTCTACCTGGTCCTGCTGCCGATGATCGAGCTCCACACCGGCATAGGTATCTATCGCATCGGTGTAAAGTGGGGCTGGATCAAGAGGTCCAACCGCAAGATGCTTCACGGCTTTGAGAACAAGCTCATGTTTACCATGATCGGCATCGGCCTTCTCTCCCTGTTTACATTTTTCTTTCTGGTCAAAGCAATGTAAGGAGCTGAAAATTGGATACTTTCTATACTGATCTCTTATGCGTCGGAGCGGGGTTGGCCGGCGAACGCGTGGCGGTGGCGGCGGCTTCTGCGGGATTTGAAACCATCTGCCTCAGCATTGTTCCACCGAGGCGTTCTCACTCGTCGGCGGCTCAGGGTGGGATGCAGGCTTCGCTGGGCAACTGCTGCAAGGGCGAGGGCGACTGCCCGGACGTGCATTTCGCCGATACGGTAAAAGGTTCGGACTGGGGCTGCGACCAGGAAGTGGCGCGTCTGTTTGCTCAAACGGCGCCCATAGCGGTGCGCGAGATGGCCCACTGGGGCATCCCCTGGAACCGCGTGGTCCCCGGCAAGGGTATCTACTACAAGGCCGGAAAAGAATACGAAAAGGTCGAAAAGACGGAAATGGAAGGGCTGATCACGGCCCGCGATTTCGGCGGCACCGCCAAGTGGCGTACCTGCTACACCTCGGACGGTACGGGCCACACGCTGCTGTTCACCATGGACAACGAAGTGGTGCGGCTGGGCGTGACGGTCCACGACAGGGTGGAGGCCCTGGCGCTGATCCATGACGGCGAGACCTGCATGGGGGTCGTGGCGCGCTGCCTCAAGACCGGAAAAATTCGAGTCTACCTGGCCAAGGCGACGCTGATTGCGACCGGCGGCTACGGACGCCTTTACCGCGAAACCACCAACGCGGTGATCAACACCGGGGACGGCTGCGCCATCGCCCTCAATACCGGGCTGGTTCCCATCGGGAACCCGGAGGCGGTCCAGTTCCATCCCACGGGCATCGTTCCCACCAACATCCTGGTGACCGAAGGGTGCCGCGGCGACGGCGGGACCCTCAAGGACGTGAACGCCGAACGGTTCATGGACAAATACGAGCCGGCCAAGCAGGAACTGGCGTCCCGCGACGTCGTCTCCCGCTGGATGACGCACCACATCAGGATCGGCAAGGGCGTGCCCAGTCCGTACGGAGCGCACCTGTGGCTGGACATCCGCCACCTCGGCGCTCATCACATCAAGACCAAGCTTCGCGAAGTCGAGGAAATCTGCAACGAATTCCTGGACGTGGATCCCATCACCCAAATGATTCCCGTACGGCCGGCCCAGCACTACAGCATGGGCGGGGTCCGCACCAACAAGGACGGCGCCGCCTACGGGCTCAAGGGGCTCTATGCGGCGGGCGAAGCCGCGTGCTGGGATATGCACGGCTTCAACCGCCTGGGCGGCAACTCCCTGGCCGAGACGATCGTGGCCGGCAGGATCGTCGGACACAAGATCGTCGAGTTTCTCGAAGGCTACCAGGTAGATTTCAAGACGGGTACCGTCGCCGATGCCGTAAAGCAGCAGGAAGAGCGCATCGACAACCTGGTCAAGGGCAAAAACGGCAAGGAAAGCGCCTATGAGATCCGCAACGCTTTCCAGAATGAGCTCATGGACAAGGTGGGTATTTTCCGCACCCACGATGAACTCAAGAGCGCCGTGGAAAACCTCCAGGCCATCTACGAGCGGTCCAAGAAAGTCGGTCTCCACTCATCGGCCGTGGGCGCAAACCCGGAACTGGCTCTTGCCCTGCGCGTGCCCAGCATGGCAAGGCTTGCCCTGATGGTTGCCTACGGTGCCCTGATGCGCACCGAAAGCCGTGGGGCGCACGCCCGCGAAGACTATCCGGACCGTAATGACAGGGATTGGCTCAAGCGTACCCTGGCATACTGGAAGAGCGAGAAAGACACGCTGCCCACGCTCGAGTACGAAAAACCCTCGAAGGTCTGGGAAATCCCGCCGGGTGAAAGAGGATACGGCTCGACCAAGATCATTTGCACTGAGGATCCCGAAATCTGCACTCCGAAGCCGGAGACCAACTAAGCCAAGCGAGAGGTGTTTTGATGGGACGGACTTTAAAATTCAATATATTCAGGTTCAATCCGGAAGATCCGGCTTCGGTTCCTCACATGGATGCGTACTTCCTTGAGGAAACCGACGCCATGACGCTGTTTATCGCCCTCAACCGCATCCGGGAAGAGCAGGACCCGTCGCTCATGTTCGACTTCATGTGCCGCGCGGGTATCTGCGGCTCCTGTGCCATGATGATCAACGGGAAGCCCGACCTGGCGTGCCACACCAAGACCAAGGCCCTGCCCAACGAGATCACCCTGATGCCGCTGCCGGTGTTCAAGCTGGTCGGGGACCTGTCCGTGGATACCGGCACCTGGTTCCGGGGCATGAACGAGAAGGTCCAGTCCTGGGTCCACACGACCAGGAACTTCGATCCGAACGCCGAAGAGGAGCGCATGGACAACGCCCTGGCCGATGAGATCTACGAACTGGAGCGCTGCATCGAATGCGGGTGCTGCGTCGCGGCGTGCGGCAGGGCCAACATGGTGCCCGAAGGGTTCATGGGGGCGGTTGCCTTCAACCGCATCGCCCGGTTCATGATGGACCCGCGCGACCAAAGGCACAACGACCAGTATTTCGAGGTGGTGGGAAACGATGACGGCATCTTCGGCTGCCTGGGGCTCCTGGGCTGCGAAGACGTTTGCCCCAAGAAGATCCCGCTCCAGGACCAACTGGGAATGCTGCGCCGCAAGATGGGCTTCTCGCAGGTCAAGCACCTGTTCGCCAAGATCATGCCCGGGAAGAAATCGGCATAGACTGGGCGAAAGCGAAAACACCAAATTTAAGACTTCGACATTGCGGGGGACCGGGGATTTCCGGTTCCCCGTTTTGTTGTGGGCGGGAAATCCCGTCGGTTTCGCCTTTCCAGTTGCCACCTTCCAGTATATCCAATCGCCGGTTGACATTTTTTATTCAATGTACATATAAATGTATGTATAAAACTGACCTGGGATGAGACCAAACGGCAAAAGACGATACTTGAACGCGGGTTGGATTTTGCCGATTGCGCCGAGTTGTTCGCCGGCCCTGTTTTCGAGTTTTCCGACAACAGGGGCCAGTATGGCGAGGATCGCCGGATCTGTATAGGGTTTCTCGACGGGAGAATGATTGTAATCGTTTATGTCGACCGCTACGACGAGCGGAGAATCATTTCGATGAGGAAGGCCAATGAAAGGGAAATCAGGCGTTACCGGGAAAAACTGGGTAGACCCTGATGATGCCCCGGAACTTAGCGGGGAGGAATTAGACCGGCCCGACGGGAAATGGCGCGTTGGAGAACGCGAAGTTTCCCCCGCGGAAGGGAAGGTCGCCTTCAGGGAGCTTTTGCGGAAAAAACGTATCAGCATCTGGCTGGATGAATCCATTATTGAGCACTTTAAGGCAAAGGCGAAAGGGAAGGGCTACCAGACCGTAATCAATGAGACTCTGAAAACCGCAATTGAACAGGAAAATCTTGAGAAACTGTTGCGAAAAATCATCCGGGAAGAGATGCACGGGAATCGGACTGAAAACCGTAACTGATGGATATCATATCAATTCTGTAGGCGGCGGCATGAAGAGGGGGCTTCTGCCCAAACGTGGGACTTCACAAATTAACGCAAGACCGCCAAAATCGTCATTCCCGCAGCGCTTTTGAGCGGGAATCCGGCGTCTTGGCCCTTTGTGCCCGCGGGGGGACGTTACACGTGGTTTCTCAACCGCAGCTCTGCCGGGTGGGGATTCAGGTAGTACTGGAGCTTGAGGTAGGGCTGGTCGTATTTTCGCACGTAGTGGTTGATCAGCGTCACCGGGACGATCAGCGGAAAATGGCCGGCGTGATAGCCGGAGATGAGTTCGGCCAGCTCCTGTTTTTCGTCCGGGGTGAGCTGCTTCTTGAAATAGCCGGCCAGGTGCTGGAGAACGTTGGTATTTTTGGCGGCGGTCGCCTTCAGCTTGATCGCCTCCATGAGCAGGGACCGGTACCTGCCGAAAAGCTCTTCTTCGGGCATCGTCTTGCCGCTCGCCACCAGCTTTCCCATCGCCGAATAATGTTTCGGGCTGTGAGCCAGGATGAGGAGTTTGTGCCGGGTGTGAAAGTCCACCAGGTCCTTGATCCCGTTGCCGGCACTTGCCAGTTCCCGCCAGCGCTTGAATACAAAAATCCTTTCGATAAAATTTTCGCGGATGGCCGGATCGTTCAGCCGCCCCTCGTCTTCGACGGGCAGGAGCGGGAAGCGGTCCATGAAAGCGCGTGCAAAAAGGCCCGTGCCGGTCTTCGCCGCCAGTCGGCCGTCCCTGTACACCTTGACCCTCTCCATCCCGCTGCTCGGTGAATTGGTCTTGAAGACGAACCCGCACAGGTCTTCGCGCTCCAGTTCCTCGATCCTGCGCGCGGCCCATTTCAACATCCGGTCCGTGTGGTCCAGCCCCGTGCGGGTGGTGACGAGGAGGGGGGAATGCGGGTCTCCTTCCAGGTGCATCGCTTCGCGGGGTACCGGGAGTCCGCATTCCACTTCGGGGCACACCGGGACGTATTCCACGAATCGGCCCAGCACGTCTTTCACGAACCGGTCGAGCTTGTGGCCGCCGTCGTACCTGACGGGCTCTCCCAGAAGACAGGCGCTGACGCCCAGCTTTATTTTCTCCATTGGTTTCTCCGTTGTGCGACGGGGGACGCCCGCGGGACGGCGCCGGGTGGAATATGACGGCCGCCACGGCGCGGTAATAGTATCATCATATACGAGCTGCGATGAGGAAACAATCGTGCTGCCTTTCCGCGCGCTCTCGGCGTCTGTGTCCCGCCCGGACTTTCGCGTTTGCCAAATCGAGGCCGCTCGGCTATTTTCGAATTGCCCGTAATGGGGGTTGTTTCGAGTTTTCGTTTTTCGCAGCAAGGAGAAACCGATATGAGGCGGAGCCTTTTCGCCCTTTTTCTTGCCGGGTGCCTGTTTTGCGCGTCCGGCTGCATCAAGCCGAAAATCAGCATTTTCCCCGAACATACGGAACCGCTCAAGGAATATACGCTCCAGGGAAAGGGAGACAAGAAAATCCTGGTCATCCCCGTGAAGGGCTTCATCAGCGAGGACACCAGGGGTCTTCCCCTCATGCGCAGGTCCGGAGCGGTGCAGGAAGTGGTGGCCCAGTTGCGGAAGGCGGAAAAGGACAAGGATATCAAGGCCCTCATCCTGGAGGTAGACTCCCCGGGCGGGTCGGTGACCGCCAGCGACATGCTCTACCATGAAATCACCCGGTACCGGGAGTGCAGCGGGGCCAAGCTGGTGGTCATGATGATGTCCGTTGCGGCATCCGGCGGGTACTACATTTCCCTTCCGGCCGATTTCATCATGGCGCACCCCACGACCATTACGGGATCGGTGGGCGTGTTGTTCCTGAGGCCCAACGTCACCGGGCTCATGGGAAAGATCGGGCTGGAAATCGAGGTGGACAAGTCCGGGCAGAACAAGGACATGGCGTCGCCTTTCCGGAAGCCCAGCGCCGAAGAACGGCAGATGCTCAAAAGCATCATAGACGAAATGGCGGGACGCTTCCAGGGCCTGGCGGCGAACCGCCGACATCTGAGTGACGCGGCCAGGAAGGAGATAGCGTCCGGGAGGATTTTTCTTGCCGATGACGCGCTGCGGCTGGGCCTGATCGACCGGATCGGCTACGTGGAGGATGCGATCTCCGAGGCCGAAAAACTGGCCGGGCTGCCAAAGGATGCGAAGGTCGTGGTCTATCGACGCACCGAGTACAATAACGACAATATCTATAATACCGCCACTGCCAGGCAGGAAACGCCGCAGATAAGCCTTCTTGACTCCGGTCTGGCGGAAGCGATCCCGCCCATGTTGAGCGGCTTCTATTACCTGTGGCTGCCCGGAGGCTGCGAATAATCCCGCTTCTGCGTCTGATGCCGGTGCGTTCCAAGCGATATCGAAACGATGTCTCAAAAGCGTGGGGGAGCTTCGGCTCCCTACGCCGCTTTGGGGCTCAATTGGGCGCTGCGGCAGTTGTGCATGCGTGCTTAAGCCCGGAAAGTGGAAAGCATCCCTCCCACTTTTTCCCTTTGGTCCGATCCTGAAAACAAAATGGTATCAGGGGTTTGCCGGGACCTTCCGCTTGTACTATTTCTTAATAATCCGCTATAATTTGCTTGACTTGAGAATGATTTTTCGGGCATGAATAGTTCGCGGCTGAATGCCGAAACCGCAGGTCCGGAAGAAACTTCGGGTGGTCTTTGGGGGGGCTGCCCCTGGGGCGGACCGACGGCCGCGGCGAACGGGGCGGGGCAAGTGGGGGAGACGAAAACAAGTGAATAAGCGGCTGGGTGTTATCGCTATTGGCCTGATCACATGTTTTTTGATGGTCGGCTGTGCGCACCGTGGCAACCTGTTTTCCAAAATTTCCGGAAAGGCCGGCGGGTCTCAGTCGGACCACCAAGCGATGGTCTGCCTGCTGGATCCGACTCTCGATGCGGCCGTAACGGCCGGACCGGTCGCCGTTCCCGGGGACGGCAGGTCGCCGGCGGTGGAAATTCCGGAGACCAGTTTCGATTTCGGGCAGGTCAGCGGCGAACGGGAACTGGTGCACACTTTCAACGTGAAAAACGTGGGCACCTCGGTGTTGAGCATCAAGAAAGTGCTGCCCGGATGAGGGAGTTCCGTGGCCCGGTACGATAGGGCCATCCCTCCCGGAGGCGAGGGAAAGATAATTCTAAGGCTGAATCCCAGCACCTGCGGCCGGGACACCAAAAAGTCCGTCCTGGTCACCTGCAACGATCCCAAAAGGCCCTACTTCATATTGATCCTGAAGGGGCAGGCCAGCGGTTGAGGCCGGCCCGGTCCCCTTCGAACCCACCTTTTTTGCGGCATTTATCGCCCGGAGCCGGCTTTGACCGCACAAAAAAGCCCCGGAGGAAATGCCCCCGGGGCGAACGTGTCGGAAGTCTGTGCAACTGGCAGGGATGTCGGCGGCCGGTCGCCGGAAATTCTGCGCTCAACTGACCCCGCCCGCACCGTCCAGTTCCGTCCGGCCTTTTTCCATGAACCAGTGTTCCGGATCGATATAGTAGAACTTCAAATCCGCAAGCACGATATAGTGTTCCCGCTCCTCGGCGATCAGGTAGTTCAGGAATTCCCGCGTTGCGGGTTCGGGCGCTTTCTTGAGCTGGGCGATGAAAAATTCGATGCTCTTGTTTTCAAGCTCCATACCGCTTTCGATGGCGGCGATGTCGTCAAGGCAGGCGCGGGAGACGGTCTTGCGCTGGCCGGCGATCCTGCGGATGACTTCTTTCCTGTCCGGGGTTTCGAAATCATAGAAACGGCATGAATCAAAAGAAACCTCTCCGCCCCCGGATGCCCCTTCGCTTATTTTGCGCAGGCGGTCGAGATGAGCTTTTTCGAGTTCTTCGAGCATTTTGAACGTGCCGGAACCCACTTCGTCCGAACACTTCCCGGCGGCCTCCGCATAGAGTGCTCTCATTTTTTCCTTGATATCCACGGCCGCGCACATCAGTTCCATGAACTTGGTGTTGTCATTGCCTTTCATAGCAACCTCCTGCGGGTATGATGCATCAACCCGGTTATTTGCGAGCTGCCTTTTTATAAGAACGGGCGTCGCAGATGTCCAGAGGCGCATTTGGGAAAGGCTGGGAGCAAGGATGGGGGCGGAAAAAGGGAAAGCCGAGCAGGAGGGGAGAGGGAGGGGGCTATCCGGCTCGGCTCTTTCTTAAGGGCAAGAAGGGATATAGCGCAAAAGTAGTAAATACACAAACTATTTTTACTCATATGAATAGGATGGAAATTATAGGTGTAAAGCTAAAAACTTCAATGACAGCGGAGCCTTGCGCTGGATCGGCCACTGATGCGCTAAAACGTGGGCTTAATTTTTTTCAGTGATATACGCGACGACATGAATAATTGCGCACTGTGATCTCAGGGTAGGATGGGGTGCGCTTCGCTCACCCAGCCGCCTCGCTACGTCGCTCAATTCGCAAGTAATTTTGGCGTTGTGTATAACAAACAGTGTGCAACCACAAATGGCAAAGGGCCGAACCCGTCGCCGGTTCCCGAAGGATGGCGGCGCCCCCCGGTGTTCTTACGGTCTCTTCAGGATGGAGGCGATCTTTTCCTGGTCCTCGCCGGTCAGGTACGGATTCATGGGGAGGCTGAAAATCCGGGCCGCGCAGTCTTCGCTGACCGGGAAGTCGCCCGGGCGGTATCCCAGGCCGGCGAAAGCGCCCTGGAGATGAAGCGGTTTGGGGTAGTAGACGGCGGTGGGAATGTCCGCGGCCTTCAGTTTCGCCAGGAGGTCCGAACGGCCGATCCCTTCCCTGGCCAGCACCGAGTACTGTGCCCACGCCGAAGCATATCCGTCGGGGATACGGGGGCAGGTCACCGGTGAATCGGTTCCGCCGAGCAGCGTTCGATAGCGTTGCGCCTTTTCTTCCCTGAGTTCGAGTTCTTCGGGGAATATTTCCATCTTCGCCAGCAGGACGGCGGCCTGAAGCGTGTCCAGCCTGCCGTTGATTCCGATCCTGACGTTTTCGTACTTATCGGAGCCTTGGCCGTGGATGCGGATGGAGCGGATCTTTTCGGCGAGCGCCTCGTCGTCCGTAAAGCACATGCCGCCGTCTCCGTAAGCGCCGAGAGGTTTTGCCGGGAAAAAGGAGGTGCACCCTATCTCCGCCAGGGCGCCCGCCCTCTTGTCCAGGTACCGGGCCCCGAAGGACTGTGCGGCGTCTTCGATCACGAAAAGCCCGTATTTTCGGGCGATGGCGCATATCCTGGAATAGTCGGCGGGAAGTCCGAACAAGTCCACGCCGATGATGCCCCGAAGCTTCAGGCCGCGCCCCCGGATGTTGCCGTCGGCGGCACGGCCGCCGGCCCCGTCCGTGAAAAAAGATTCTACGACGGCCTCCACCCGCGAAGGATCGATATTGAAGGTCAACGGGTCGATATCGGCAAACACGGGCACGGCCCCCAGGAGTGCAATGGGGCCGGCGGTGGCGACGAACGTGAAAGGGGTGGTGATTACGGCATCGCCCGGGCCGATGCCGTGAGCCATCAGGGCGAGCAGGAGTGCGTCCGTGCCGGACGAACAGGCGATGGCGTATTTCGTGCCGGCATAGGCGGCAAGTTCGGCTTCGAGCGTTTCGATTTCCGGTCCGGAAACATATTGGCCGTGGTCCAGCACGGTCCTGATGCGGCTCTCGATTTTTTCCCGGATCCGTTGTTGCTGGGCAGGCAGATCGATGAACTTCATTGGCTGGTGACGCCTCCGCGGGAAGAATTGAAACTGGAAAGGTGAACGGCCGGCCCTGCCGGAACAATCGGCGGACGGCGGGAGCGCAATTAAAAACCGGGAAGAAACGGCTGCGCCGTCTTCCCGGCAAACATATCTCGCTTGAACGGCAGGTGTTCCCGCTTCCCCGGTGTGCAGGCCGGGGCTACTTACCGGCGGGGGCCTTTTCCTGCGCTTTGTGCTGCGGTGCTGCGGAAGGCGCCGGTGTTTTTGCCGCCTTGGATGCGGCCTTGGCCGGTGCCTGCGGAGCCGGAGCCGGCTGGGCGGCGGTCTCCTGCGCACTGCTCTTGGCGGCGGGCTGCTGCGCCGCGGGGGCTTTTTCCGGGGTGGCCGCCTGGCCTTGCGGCTGTACGGGGCGAGCCTCGGGCAGCGCCTGCGCGGGCGGTGCGGGCTGGGGCTGCTCGACCGGCACGTCTTTCATGATCGACCTGCTGCCGGGAGCAACCGGCCTGTAAGACAGAAGCAGGCAGGTGACCATGAAAACAATCGCCGCCCCCGTTGTCAGCTTGCTCATAAACGTGCTTCCGCCGCTTCCGCCGAAAAGGGTCTGGGAAGCCCCGCCGAATGCGGCTCCCATCTCGGCGCCTTTGCCGGTCTGGAGTAAAACAATCGCGATCAGGGCGATGGCGGCGATGATATGAATGGTAACCAGAAAAATATTCATCCTGTGGTCATTCTCCCGAACTAAACTGAAATTCTATAATGCGCTTGAAGGACTCCACTTCCAGGCTGGCCCCGCCGACGAGCGTTCCGTCGATATCGGGTTGCTCCATGAGCGAGTCCACATTATCAGGCTTAACCGATCCTCCATAAAGTATTCTGGCCTCATTTGCAACACTTTTATCAAAAAGCGACTCCAAACGCTGCCGGATGAAGGCATGGACCTCCTGTGCCTGCACCGGAGTGGCCGTCCGGCCCGTGCCGATCGCCCAAACGGGCTCGTAGGCCAAAACCAGCCGCCGCGCCCGGTCCGCGTCGAGGTCCTTGAGCGCCCCGTCCACCTGGGCGCCCACCACGTCGAAGGTGCCTCCCGCCTCCCGCTGCGCCAGGACTTCCCCGATGCACACGATGGGAACCATCCCGTTTGCGAATACGGCCGCCGCTTTTTTGCGGACCGTCTCGTCGGTTTCACCGAAAATATGGCGCCTTTCCGAGTGGCCCACGATCACGTACCGGCACCCCAACTCCCCAAGCATAACCGGTGAGATCTCACCGGTGAAGGCCCCTTTCACCTCCCAGTGGCAATTCTGGGCGCACGGAAAATACCCTGCGGTTTGCAGCACTCCGGCAACGGCTTGAAGCGCGGTAAAGGGAGGAGCGATCACGGCTTCGCGGTCCGACAGGGGACCGGTCCCCTCCTGGATCGCCCTGGCAAATTCGACCGCCTCGGCCGCAGTCTTGTGCATCTTCCAGTTGGCCGCCAAAATTGGTTTCCTCTTGGAATTCATATCGGTCCTCTTTTCAATGCTGGATGCTTCTGGATGCTCGGTACTGGATGCTGGATACTCGATCTTCGGTTCCGGAAGCTCGACCGAATGGTTCCGGCGTTATGCCCGGTCGCACTTTTCCAGGGCCGCGATGCCGGGAAGCTTGATGCCCTCCAGCAGTTCGAGAAACGCGCCGCCGCCCGTCGAAACGTAGCTCACCTTGTCTTCCATGTCGGCTTTCCGGACCGCCGCCGCCGAATCCCCGCCCCCGATGACCGTCAGGGCGTCGAGCGAGCCCAGAAATTCGGCCAGCTTGAAGGTGCCGTTATTGAAGGGCGGCTTTTCGAAAACGCCCATCGGTCCGTTCCACACGATGGTCTTGCAGCTTGAGAGCACGGATTCGAAAACCTGGAGCGACTGGGAGCCGATATCCAGGATCTGGGTATCCGCCGGTACGGCTTCGATGGAGACCTGCCGCACATCTCCGCAGCTTTCGGCGCTGACCGAGACGACGGCATCCACGGGCAAAAAGAGTTTGACGCCTTTTTTCTTCGCGGCATCCAGCAGCCTGGCCGCCGTCTCGATATGGTCGTCTTCCACCAGCGATTTCCCGACCTGCTTGCCCTGGGCCTTGAAAAAGGTGTTGGCCATCGCCCCGCCGATCAGCAGGTAATCGGCGCGGGACAGCAGGTTTTCGAGAACGCCTATCTTGGTGGAAACCTTGGCCCCGCCGATCACGATGGCGAGAGGCCGTTGCGGGTTTTCCAGCGCACGGTTGAAGTACTCGATCTCTTTTTGGAGCTGGTAGCCGGCCGCGCACACCGGCACAAAACGGGTGATGCCCTCGACCGATGCGTGCGCGCGGTGGCAGGCGGAAAACGCCTCGTTGACGTAGATGTCGCACAGCTCGGCTAGTTGCCTTGAAAATTCCGGATCGTTTTTTTCCTCTTCCGGGTGAAACCGCAGATTTTCGAGCAAAAGCGCCTGGCCGTCCTTGAGGTTCGCGGCTTCTTCCCGGACGCGGGGACCGATGCAGTCCGGAGCGAGCGGGACGGAAACCCCGAGCAGCGTGGAAAGATAATCGGCAACGGGTTTGAGCGAAAACTCCGGGACGACTTTTCCCTTGGGCCGCCCCAGGTGGGATGCCAGGATGAGTTTGCCGCCAGCGTCCAGGACCTTCCGGATGCTGGGGAGAACGGCCCGTATGCGCAGGTCGTCGGCCACCCGCCGCTCCTTGTCCAGGGGCACGTTGAAGTCCACCCGCATGAAAATACGCTTTCCCGCCGGATTTATCTCATCGAGTGTTTTCATCGCCGCTTCTCTCCTCCCTGGCCCAAGAGCCTGTCTGCAAATGAAGGTGCTTCTTTTCCGGAAAGCCTGTTGATGGATGGGCACGGCTTCAGGGGGCTGTTGTTTGATTGCGCCGCCATCGAGCTTGTCGCCGTTGCCCGGAAGATTCGTCCCCCGCGTCCCACCGGCGGCGCTTCCGGGCCGGGGGCCGATGTCTTTTCGGCATTCTGCCGGTTCCCAAGTTCCGGCTCGGGAACCGAATTCATTGGAAGCTCCTGCCTCCCGTTGTGCCTTGAGTAGAGGCTGGAGTTTCTCGGTGGGGGTTCCCAAGCCGAGGCCCGGGAACCGGCGGCGACCAGATAAAATGGTGCCCACCTCACCGTTATTTACGGACAAGTTTTGAAAAATATCCGGGGGCCTCACTCCATCCCGCTAAAATCATCGGGCCGCAACCGGCAACCCCTATTCGAGCATTCCTCCGATCATAACCGCCAGGTCGGCCGCCCGGCTCGAATACCCGGTTTCGTTGTCATACCAACTGAACACCTTCACCATGCGGCCGGCTATCACGTGCGTCAGCTTGGAGTCGAAGCTCGACGAATAATAGGTATCGTTGAAGTCAATGGAGACCAAATCCTCGGTAACATAGTTGAGGAAGCCCTTCAGCGGGCCTTTGGCCGCTTCTTCCATGACCTTGTTCACTTCCTCCTTGGTCACGTCGCGCCCGACCCGGCAAACCAGATCGACCAGGGAGACATTGGGCGTGGGCACGCGGATGGCCAGGCCGTCGAGCTTTCCCTTGAGGTCCGGGATGACCTCGGCCACGGCGCGAGCAGCCCCCGTGGTGGTCGGGATCATGGAAATGGCGGCCGCGCGGGACCTGCGGCGATCTTTGTGCAAGGCGTCCAGGAGCCTTTGGTCCATGGTGTAGGAGTGGATGGTGGTCATGAGCCCGTGCTCGATAATAAAATTATCGTTCAGGACCGACGCCACCGGGGCCAGGCAGTTGGTGGTGCAGGAAGCGTTGGAGACCACGTTGTGGACGCGCGGGTCATAGGTGCCGTCGTTCACACCCATCACGAACGTGGCGTCCATGCCCTTGCCCGGCGCGGTGATGATGACCTTGCGCGCGCCGGCGCTCAGGTGCCTCTGGGCATCGTCGCGGTTGGTGAACCTTCCCGTTCCCTCGATGGCGATCGCCACCTTCAGTTCATGCCAGGGCATCTGGGCGGGGTCCGTTATCTTCAGGCACTTGTAAATTTTGCCGTCCACTACCAGTTCGTCTTCCGTTCCGGAGACTTCATGCGGCCATACCCCGTGTACGGAATCGTACTTCAGGAGATAAGCCAGTTCGGAAGGTTCCGCCAGGTCGTTTATGGCCACCACTTCCAAGGGCAGTTTCCTGTCTAGTATCACTTTGAAAATGGTGCGTCCGATGCGTCCAAATCCGTTTAGAGCAATGCGTGTAGGCATTTAGTCCTCTCCTGTAGGCAGAAAGATTTTGAAGGGGCGCTGAGCACCCTGAAAATCCAAAACATACCTCTAAGTTAAGTATATAGTATTGCTA
>LUZZ01000407.1 GCA_001603845.1 Syntrophobacterales bacterium Delta_01
AGGTCAAATAGATCCATGCGAATCTCTATATAAATGTAAGATAGAAAATTCAAATTTAACAGCGTTACCGGGCATACCAAATTAATGCAAATAAAGTGCAAGTCCAGCGTCATCGCCGCACTTTCGAATATGAATTACGGCCGCTGCACTCACATTTTTCCCAGCCCCGGCAAAAGCCGTGCGGCCGCGGCCCCCGGCTTCAATGCTGTTGACTTTAGAAGCGACGTTCCATAGCCCCCCCTCCCTTGGCGGGAGGGGCAGGGGGAGGAGCTTAAAGTCAACAACATTGCCCCCCGGCTTCCGTCCTCCCTTACCGCCCCCGCGCCGCATCGTCGATGATCTTGCGGACGGCGGCCTCCTGGCGTTCGATGCTTTCCACAAGGGCGAACTGCACCAGCGCCCGAGCCAGGTTCTGGTCCCCGCGCGTTACCCGGAAATACACGTTTCCCTCCAGGTAGTCGGTAAAAAACCGCAGGCCCAGCTCGAATGCGATCAGGCGCACCGAATCGAAGATACGGGCAGCGTCCTCGGCGGTAAGAACGCCTCCCGCGCCTGAAAAATATCCGCGCAGAGCGGCTCGGCAATACTCGGCTTCGAAGCGCACCGCATCCGGGTCGCCGGGATCTTCGCCCAGGGGATTGCAGCAGGACCTCAGGCAGTCCCCGATGTCGTACTGAATGAGCCCCGGTTTTACCGTATCCAGGTCGATCAGGGCAACCGCCCTGCCCGTTACGGCGTCCAGCAGCACGTTGTCGGCCTTGGGATCTCCGTGGATGGTGCGAAGGTAAAGCCTGCCGGCACCTTTTGCTTCTTCGAGCACCCCCGCCCCGGCCCTTTTTCGCTCCACGAAGTCCATGCACCGGCGCACGTCGACGGAAGCGGCTGGAGTCTTTCGGGCAAGCACCGCGTCGTAGCGCCCGACATAGAGCGGAGTCACGTGAAACCCTTCCAGCGTGTCGCCAAGGCTTGCGGCGGGCAGGTCGCTTACCAGGCGGTGGAACATCCCCAGCGCCCACCCCACCTCCAGCGCATGGCCGGCGTCCCGCACGGCGGGCAGCGACCGGGCGTCCCGGATGAATTCCGCGGCGCGCCAGAAAGAGCCTTCCGGGTCCACCCAGTGGTCTCTGCCGTCGCGGGCGGGAACCACGCCGGGGATTTCCCAGCGGCGGCCGGGACGTTCGGCGGCAAGCCTTTTGCGGATGTGCCCGGTGACCGCACCGATGTTTTGCATGACCAGCTCCGGCCGGCGGAACACGAACGTATTCACCCGCTGGAGTATGAAGTCCCGGGCATCGGGGCGCTTCAGCGCCACCAGGAAGGTCTCGTGCACGTTGCCGCCGCCGTAGGCGCGGATGCCTTCTATCTCCGCTCCCGGCGGCGCAAACACCCCGGCGGCGGCCTCCGCCTCGGCCGGAAGATTATCCCGGTCCGCGCCTCTTGTGTCGCCCCGTTTTGTCATTAAATTTTTCAAATCGCGCCCCCGGCGCCAAGGTGATCCGCATCCCCACCACTCAAAACCTGCCGAGGCGAACCGGCGAAGAATTTCCGAATTGCGCTTCGATGTGGATATCGAGTATGTAGGGGGGCCGCGGGAATGTCAATCTTATCCGCACGGCCCTCGCCGGAAGACGGGCCGGGGCGAAAGGTGCTGCGCTCCACGTCCGGCCGCGGCCGCATCCGGAACGATCTCGAAAAGACTCGAAAGGAGAGGTGGACATGTTTTACATGGATAAGGCTCTTTTGCTCCTGGCGTCATTTGCCCTGATGCTTCAGCACACGGCCTGGGCCGCCGAGCCGCAGGCCGCGGAAAAAACCGCGAACCCCGTCGTTTCCATGAAGACTTCCGAGGGAACGATCAAAATCGAGCTTTGGGCGGACAAGGCCCCCCAGACGGTAAAGAATTTTCTCCAGTACGTGGATGACGGCTTCTACGACGGCACCATCTTCCACCGGGTGATCCCCGATTTCATGATCCAGGGCGGCGGGTTTACCGCCGATATGCACCAGAAGCCGACGCGCGCGCCGATAAAGAATGAGGCGGCAGAGGAACTCAAAAACGACCGCGGCACCATCGCCATGGCGCGCACCATGGTGGTGGACAGCGCCACCTCCCAGTTTTTCATCAGCACGAAGGACAACGAGTTCCTAAACCACAAGAGCGATTCGCCCGAAGGGTTCGGGTATGCCGTTTTCGGCAAGGTCATCGACGGCATGGACGTTGTGGACAAGATCAGCAAGGTGCAGACCACCCGAGTCGGCCCGCACCAGGACGTGCCGGCAAAACCGGTGGTCATTGAAAGCGTGAAGTTGGAAAAGTAGAAAGACTATCTCCGGACCAATCGAGACGAACCAGGTAATGGACCAAACGTGATGGGACAAGCGTAATGGTACAAAAGTAATGGTACAAAGGTAATGGAACAACCGGAAATCCCCCTCCCTTCGATGGGGAGGGTTGTGTGAGTACATAATCCCCCTCCCTTCGATGGGAGGGGTTAGGGGAGGGTGTCCGCACTTTTTTGCGACACTTTCCGCCCCCCGGGATTTCGACCGAACCCGCTCGCGCATACGGCCGAATACTCGGTCGCCGAGCGTCGCCGCAGTGCCGCTTGTACCGCAAAGCGGCCAGAGAGCGGAGGGCAAAATGCCCCCCGCTTTTCTTATTTGCCTTTTTGCCTAGCTCGCTTTAACCGGGCCGGATTCGGCGGCATCGGCCGGTTCCTTTTTTGCAAACAGCCGATACACCCAGGTCTGGTACACGATCACCACCGGGACGAAAACCAACGCCACGCCCAGCATGATCTTCAGGGTGAGGGGGCTGGACGACGAGTTGAAGGCGGTGAGGCTGAACCTCTGGTCGATGCTGGACACCAGCATGTTGGGATACAGGCCCGCAACGCCGAAAAGCGTCACGGTGGCGATGAATACGGCCGAGGAAAACCAGGCTTTGAGCCACTGTTTCTTGGCAATAAACACCCGGATGGCGAAAAGCGCTCCCACGGCCGCCAGGGGAAGCACGGCCAGCACCGGCACCAGCAGGTAGTTGTCATAGAGGCGGGTGCTGAACTTGGTCGCAATCAGGAAAATCACGGCCATGACGGCGAGAACGGTCCACAGGAGGCCGGAAAGCCGCGCGACCCGTTCCTGGACGGCGCCTTCGGTTTTTACGGCGAGCCAGAGCGCGCCGTGGACCGTAAAGATCAGCACGAACAGGACCCCGCCCATCAGCCCGTAGCTGTTCAGCAGCGAAAACAGGCTCCCCTGGTAGACCCCCTGCCCGTCTATCAGGATTCCGCGGAAAAGGTTGGCGAAGGCCACGCCGAAAAGCAGGGCCGGGCCGAAGCTCCCCACCCACAGGCAGCCGTCCCAGAACTGCTTCCAGCCGCTCGATGCGAACTTGGACCGGAACTCCAGCGCCACCCCGCGCAAAATGAGCCCGAACAGGATCAACAGGAGCGCCGAGTACAAGCTGCTGAACATCACCGCGTACGTTTTGGGAAAAGCCGCGAAGGTGACGCCCCCGGCGGTGATCAGCCAGACCTCGTTGCCGTTCCAGTAAGGTCCCAGGCTGTTATAGAGCGCGCGCCGGTCGGCCTCGTTCTTGGCGACGAAAGGCATCAGGGTGCCGATTCCCAGGTCGAAGCCGTCCAGGACGAAGTAGACGGCCCACAGAATGCCCCAGAGTGCAAACCAGATCGTCTCAAGCATATTCCACCTCCCCTTGGGCTCCGCCGCCCGGCGGCAGCAATTCGGCGACCGGCCCCTTCCGTGCGTGACTGCCGATCAGGTAAAAAGCCGCAAAACCGAGAAACGTGTACACGGCGACGAACGCGGCCAGCGATATCCCGACCTGCGAGGCGGCAATGGGAGACACGGCATCCGAAGTCCTCATGATCCCGTAGACCACCCAGGGCTGCCGGCCCACCTCCGCCAGCATCCAGCCCGCCTCAGCCGCGATGTAGGGAAGCGGTATCGAAAATACGAAGAACTTAAGCAGCAGGGGAAATTCCATGAGACGTTTTCGCAGCGCCCAGGCCACTATGGTCAGGGCCAGGAAATAGAAGCCGAGGGTCATCATCAACCGGAAAGAGACAAAGGTCAGGGTGACCGGCGGCCTGTCCGCGGGCGGAAAAGCCTTGAGACCCTTCACCTCGGCGTTGAAGTCGTGGTGGGCAAGAAAGCTCAGCCCTCCCGGTATCTTGCCGAATTCCACCGAGTTTCGCTCGTTTTGGGGATCGGGGATCACGAACAGGTACTGCGGGGCGCTTTGCTGGGTTTCCCAGAAAGATTCCATGGCGGCAAGCTTCGTCGGCTGGTCGTCCGCGATCTTCCCCCCGTACATGTGCCCCTGCACGGCCTCGACCACGGAAAATACAAGCCCCAGGACCAGCGCGACCCGGAACGATTTGCTGAAAAACGACGCGAACTGGTTCCTCAATAAGTGCCAGGCGCTCACCCCCATGACGAAAAAGGCGGACAGGATGTAAGCCGCCGAAAGCGTGTGGATGATGGTATGCCAGGCTAAGGATTGGGTGATGACGGCCACAAAGTCGCTCAGCTCGGCCCGGCCGTTTCGGATGACATATCCCACCGGGTGCTGCATCCAGGAGTTGGCGATCAGAATCCAGACCGCCGAAACGTTGGCCGCCAGGGCCACCAGCCAGATGGTTACGGCGTGCGCCTTGGCCGAGATTCTCTTCCACCCGAAGGCCCACACGGCGATGAATGTGGATTCCAGAAAAAACGCCACCGTGGCCTCTATGGCCAGCAGCGAACCGAAGATGTCGCCCACGTACTCGGAATAGCGCGACCAGTTCGTGCCGAACTGGAATTCCAGGGTGATCCCGGTAACCACCCCGATGGCAAAATTGATCAGAAAAATCTTGCCCCAGAATCGGGCCATGCTCCTGTACTCCTCGTCCCCCGTCCTGACATAGATCGTCTCCATGATGGCGATCAGGATGGAGAGTCCGAGAGTCAGCGGCACGAAAAGGAAGTGAAAAAAGGTCGCCGCCGCAAACTGGAGTCTTGACAGCATCAGGGTGTCCATGAAGCTATCTCCTTTCGGACTTGAATTTTATTCCTCAACTCTATGATGATTGATGCGGTCCATTAATGCATACACCTGACGCAGGCGATTGATGAATTACTCGGATTCAGTTAATCATCCTTCGCCGGTTTTCCAATAGACTTGATGGGTTATTTGCTCTCCACCCCTCCGGTCGCCCCGTCAATCCTGTTGACTTTAAGCTCCTCCCCCTTTGATGGGGGAGGCCAATGTTGTTGACTTTAGGCTCCTCCCCCTTTGATGGGGGAGGCAGGGTGGGGGTG
>LUZZ01000408.1 GCA_001603845.1 Syntrophobacterales bacterium Delta_01
CTTCCGCACCGTCGAAAACGGGGGTGGCGACGTGCATCCCTTCGCGAAGGTCCGGAATGATCGCCTTCAGCTCTTCTTCCGAGGCGTTCCTGAAAAACTCGCCGTACTCCAGGTCGTTATAAATACGCTTGAGCTTTTCGTCGATGGTCTCGCGCTCCTTGAGCCTGCGCATGTGTTCGGCCAGCATGTCGGCGAGCTGGGCGCCGATGCCCTTGGCGGCCCATCCCAGGTGGGTTTCGAGCACCTGGCCCACGTTCATACGGGAAGGAACGCCGAGCGGGTTCAACACGACGTCCACCGGCGTGCCGTCGGGGAAATAGGGCATGTCCTCGATGGGAAGGATCCGGGACACGACGCCCTTGTTTCCGTGCCGTCCCGCCATTTTGTCGCCCACCTGGAGCTTGCGCTTGACGGCGATGTACACTTTCACCATCTTGATGACGCCCGGCGGAAGCTCGTCGCCTCTTTTGAGCTTGCTTATCTTTTCTTCAAACAGGGCCTTCACGGCCTGGACCTGCTGGCGGTAGTTGGAGATGATGGTCTCCACTTCCATGGAAGCAGCGGGATCCTTGGGAATGGTGATCTGGTCCCAGTGAACCGTGGGCACTTCGAGCAGCGCTTCCTCGGTAAACGGCTCGCCCTTTTTCAGGTAGATCTTTTTACCGTCTTTTATAGTGGTCTCACACAGCTTGGAGCCGATGGCCTGGGCCATCTGCCTTACGGCCGTTTTCCGGATGATGTCCAGTTCGTCCCGCTGGTCCTTGCCCAGCCGGCCGATCTCGTAGTCTTCTATCTGGCGGGTGCGCTCGTCTTTTTCCACGCCCTTGCGCGAAAACACCTTGGCGTCGATGATGATGCCCTCGACTCCGGGCGGCACGCGAAGCGAAGTGTCTTTGACGTCGCTGGCCTTCTCGCCGAAAATCGCCCTGAGCAGCTTTTCCTCGGGTGTGAGCTGCGATTCGCCCTTGGGCGTCACCTTGCCCACCAGGATGTCGTTGGGCTTGATGTAGGCCCCCAGGCGGATGATCCCGCTCTCATCGAGGTTTTTCAGCGCCTCTTCCCCGACGTTGGGGATGTCCCGGGTGATTTCCTCTTTGCCGAGCTTGGTGTCGCGGGCGACTACCTCGAATTCCTCGATGTGGATTGAGGTGAACACGTCTTCCTTGACGATGCGCTCGCTCACCAGGATCGAGTCTTCGAAGTTGTACCCCCCCCAGCTCATGAAGGCCACCATGACGTTGCGGCCGAGCGCCAGTTCGCCGTGGTCCGTGGACGGGCCGTCGGCGATGATCTGGCCCTTTTTCACGAAATCGCCCTGCTTGACCAGCGGCTTCTGGTTGATGCACGTGTTCTGGTTGGACCTCTGGAACTTGATGAGCTTATAGATGTCCACTCCGCGGCTCACGTCGATGCTGTTCGTGGCGCGCACCACGATGCGGGTGGCGTCGACGTATTCGATGATCCCTTCGCGCCTGGCGACGATCGCCACGCCGGAATCCTTGGCCACGATGCGTTCGATTCCGGTGCCCACCAGCGGGGCGCGGGTCTGGATGAGGGGCACCGCCTGGCGCTGCATGTTGGAGCCCATGAGCGCGCGGTTTGCGTCGTCGTGTTCCAGGAACGGGATGAGCGAAGCGGAAACGCTCACCAACTGGTTGGGCGAAACGTCCATGTAGCGGATGTCGTCGGGCGGCACCATCACGAACTCGCCGGCCTTCCGGGCCGAAATCTGTTCGGATTTGAAGCGCCCCTCGTCGTCCAGGAGGGCGTTCGCCTGGGCGATCGGGTACTCCTTCTCGTCCATGGCCGTGAGGTAGTTCACGCTCGATGAGGCCTTGGCCGCCTCGACCTTGCGGTACGGCGTTTCGATAAACCCGTAGGGGTTTACCCGCGCGTAGGTGGAAAGGGAGACGATCAGGCCGATGTTGGGACCTTCAGGGGTTTCGATGGGGCAAATCCGCCCGTAGTGCGTGGGATGGACGTCGCGCACTTCGAACCCCGCGCGCTCGCGCGTGAGGCCTCCCGGTCCGAGGGCGCTCAGGCGCCGCTTGTGGGTGATTTCGGACAACGGGTTCGTCTGGTCCATGAACTGCGAAAGCTGGCTCGTCCCGAAAAATTCCTTCACCACCGCCGAAACGGGCTTCGCGTTGATCAGGTCGTGAGGCATCAGGGCCTCCACTTCCTGGAGCGTCATCCGTTCCTTGATGGCCCGTTCCATGCGGACCAGGCCGATCCGGTACTGGTTTTCCAGCAATTCGCCCACCGCGCGCACGCGGCGGTTTCCGAGGTTATCGATGTCGTCCACCGGCCCCTGGGAGTCTTTGAGCTTGATGAGATGGCGAACGGCCGTCAGGATGTCCTCTTTGCGCAGGGTCCTGTAGTCCAGGGGCACGTCGTTGAGTCCCAACTGGAGGTTGAGCTTGAGCCGGCCGACCTCGGAAAGATCGTAGTGGTCCGGGTTGAAGAAAAGGTTCTTGAAAAACTCGTTGGCCACTTCCAGGGTCGGAGGATTGCTCGGGCGAAGCCGGCGGTAGATTTCGATCAGGGCGTCGTCCTTGGTGTTCACCTTGTCCATCAGCAGGGTGTTTCGAAACGACGGGCTGATGTCGGGTCCTTCCAGGTGCAGCAGTTCGATCTCGACGATGCCGCGTTCCCTGAGGTCGGAAATCATCTCTTCGTTCAGCGTGTCGTTACACTCGGCGACGATTTCGCCCGTGTTGTAGTCGATCACGTCCTGGGCCAGCACCTGGCCGATCAGTTCGGCGGTCTTGACCGGCAGGCGGCTGATGCCGATTTCCTGGAGCCTTCGCAGGGCC
>LUZZ01000409.1 GCA_001603845.1 Syntrophobacterales bacterium Delta_01
AGGTGTTTTCGCGCAAGGGCGTGGAAAAAGACGAGCGCACCCGCCAGATAGAAGACTACGAAATCGGCCGGCTGGGCAAGGACCAGCGGGACGAGCTGGACATCATCCGGAAAACGGCCGTAAGGCAGATGGCCCAGGCCATCGGCTCCAAGCTGTGCGAGACCACCATAAAAGACGGCAAGAAGGTCTACCTGAAAAAGGGCGAGCCGTTTACCGAAGAAGCGCTGCTCGAAGTGCCCACGGTTCATTGGGACCAGATTACCATTCCCAAAGACCCCGCTGCTTCCATGGAAGTGGAGACCATCATCTCCAACTACCGCCAGCAGGTCCAGGCCGTGAAGGCCCTGTTCGAGGAAAAGATAAGCAAGCTCAAAAGAGGCGACGAGCTTCCGCCGGGCGTCATCAAGATGGTGAAAGTGTACATCGCCGTCAAGCGCAAGCTCCAGGTGGGCGACAAAATGGCGGGGCGGCACGGAAACAAGGGCGTCGTGTCCCGGATCCTTCCCATTGAGGACATGCCCTACTTTCCCGACGGCACACCGGTGGATGTCGTGTTGAACCCGCTCGGCGTCCCCTCCCGTATGAACGTGGGCCAGGTGCTCGAAACCCACCTGGGATGGGCCGCCAAGGGCATCGGCGCCCAGCTCGCCGACATGCTGACCGAACACATGCGTCGGCTCAAGGAGCACGAGACCATCGACGAAAAGCTCAAGCGTATTTATAACGATCTGGAATACGGCGAGTTTTTCAGGAACGCCTCGGAAGAAGAGCTGAAGGCGATCATTCCGGACCTTCGCGAGGGGATGCACGTCGCCACCCCCGTTTTCGACGGTGCGGAAGAAGTCGAGATCAGGAATTTTCTGAAGGAATCGGGCGTGCCGGAATCCGGCCAGTCCATTCTCTACGACGGGCGCACCGGGCTGCCGTTCGACCAGTCGGTCACGGTCGGCATCATGTATATCCTGAAGCTTCACCACCTGGTGGACGACAAGATTCACGCCCGGTCCATCGGCCCCTACTCGCTGGTCACCCAGCAGCCGCTCGGCGGCAAGGCCCAGTTCGGCGGCCAGAGACTCGGGGAAATGGAAGTATGGACCATGGAGGCTTACGGCGCGGCCTACGCTCTCCAGGAATTCCTTACGGTCAAGTCCGACGACGTTGCCGGGCGAACCCGTATGTACGAAAAAATCGTCAAAGGCGACAATACCCTCGAAGCCGGGCTGCCGGAGTCCTTCAACGTTCTGGTAAAAGAACTGCAGGCACTTGCTCTGGACGTCAGGCTCCTCGAAGAAGAGGAAGGGAATTAACGCAGTGGTCATAAGGCAGGTCCCCGCGGCCGGGGGAACGGCCGGCCGCCGAAATCCGGGCACAAGGCCCGGCGCATGCGGCTGCGGTTTAATGTTTCAACGTGACCACGTAAGGAGGTTCTTTTGAAAGAACTTTACTCTCTTTTCACGAAACCGAAGGATCCGCTCAACTTCAACGCCGTGAAGATCATGATTTCTTCGCCCGAAAGGATCCGGGAATGGTCTTACGGCGAGGTGAAAAAGCCGGAAACGATAAATTACCGCACTTTCAAGCCGGAGCGCGACGGGCTGTTTTGCGCCAGGATATTCGGCCCCATAAAAGACTACGAGTGTAACTGCGGCAAGTACAAGCGGATGAAGCACCGCGGCGTCGTGTGCGAAAAGTGCGGCGTCGAGGTCATCCAGTCCAAGGTGCGCCGCGAACGCATGGGGCATATCGAGCTGGCCTCCCCGGTGGCGCATATCTGGTTTCTGAGGAGCCTGCCCAGCAAAATCGGAAACCTCCTGGACCTCACGTTGAGGGAGCTGGAAAAGGTCCTCTATTTCGATTCGTACATCGTCCTGGACCCCGGTGAGACCCCGCTCGAAAAGGGTGAGCTGCTGACCGAGGAGCGCTACCGACAGATGGTGCACGAACACGGAAGCGCCTTCATCGCGGGAATCGGTGCGGAGGCCATAAAGCAGTTGCTGGCGGGCCTCAACCTGGAAAAGCTGGCCACGGACCTGCGCGAGGAGATGGTCAAGACCAATTCGGTCGCCAAGCGCAAGAAACTGGCCAAGAGGCTCAAGATCATCGACGCATTCCGCGAATCCGAAAACCGGCCGGAATGGATGATCATGGATGTCATCCCGGTGCTTCCGCCGGACCTGCGCCCCCTGGTCCCCCTGGACGGCGGCCGTTTCGCCACCAGCGACCTGAACGATCTCTACCGGCGCGTGATCAACCGCAACAACCGGCTCAAACGCCTCCAGGAACTCAACGCGCCCGACATCATCATCCGCAACGAAAAACGGATGCTCCAGGAAGCCGTGGACGTGCTGTTCGACAACGGCCGGCGCGGCAAGACCATCACCGGAGCCAGCAAGCGCCCGCTCAAATCCCTCAGCGACATGCTCAAGGGCAAGCAGGGCCGCTTCCGCCAGAACCTGCTCGGAAAGCGCGTTGACTACTCGGGCCGAACCGTTATCGTCATCGGCCCCAACCTGCGGCTGCATCAGTGCGGGCTGCCCAAGAAGATGGCGCTGGAGCTCTTCAAGCCCTTCATCTACAACAAGCTGGAGGAAAAGGGCTACGTGACGACCATCAAGGCGGCCAAGAAGATGGTCGAGCGTGAAACCCCGGAGGTCTGGGACACCCTGGACGAAGTGGTGCGGGAATTCCCGGTGATGCTCAACCGGGCCCCTACCCTGCACCGGCTGGGCATCCAGGCTTTCGAGCCGATCCTCATCGAAGGCAAGGCCATTCAGCTCCACCCGCTGGTGTGCACCGCGTTCAACGCGGACTTCGACGGCGACCAGATGGCCGTGCACGTGCCGCTCTCCATCGAGGCGCAGGCAGAAGCGCGCATCCTGATGATGTCCACCAACAATATCCTGAGCCCCGCGCACGGCGACCCGATCATCGTGCCCTCCCAGGATATCGTTCTCGGCATCTATTATATGACCCGCGAAAAACCCTTCGCCAAGGGATCGACGCTGCCGTTCGCAACCACCGAACAACTGGCCGAATCCATCGCCAAGGGGGAGATCCGCGTCTACAACAGCCCGGATGAAGTCCGGTGCGCCTACGACGGCGGCGAAGCGGAGCTTCACGCGGGCGTGGTCGTGCGGTTCCGCCACGTGGCCAAGGAGGACGGCTCCGTCGATTCGGTCGACGACAAGGTGATCCGCCTCAAATCCGACGGAACCCGGCCCGTCTACAGGCTTATGGACGGTAAGACCGTCGTCAGCAGGAAGATGCTGGTGCAACCGGGCGACGAGGTCAAAAAGGGGCAGCTCCTGGCCGAAGAAATGGTCAAAACGACCGTGGGCCGCGTGCTCCTGTCTGAAATCCTGCCCGAAGGGGTGGCGTTTTCGGCCGTCAACCGGGTGATGAACAAGAAGGCCCTGGCCCAGTTGATCGATACGTGCTACCGCACCGCCGGCGTCAAGGCGACCGTCATCCTGGCCGACCGGCTCAAGGATACCGGGTACCACTACGCGACCCGGTCCGGCATCTCCATTTCCATCAAGGACATGACCATCCCGGAGCGCAAGTCCGAAATCCTCCAGGTGGCGTTCGACCAGGTGCAGGAGATCGAGCGGCAGTACAACGAAGGTCTGATCACCGAGGGCGAGAAGTACAACAAGGCGGTGGACATCTGGGCGAAGGCCACCGAAGACGTTGCGGCGGAGATGATGAGGGAAATCGGCGTGACCGAGATCGCCGGCCCCAAGGGCGAGACGACCCGCATCGAATCCTTCAACCCGATTTACATGATGGCCGATTCCGGCGCCCGCGGGAGCAAGGACCAGATGCGCCAGCTCGCCGGAATGCGCGGTCTCATGGCAAAGCCTTCGGGCGAAATCATCGAAACGCCGATCACCGCCAACTTCCGCGAGGGGCTGACCGTTTTGCAGTACTTCATCTCGACCCACGGCGCCCGCAAGGGTTTGGCCGATACCGCCCTCAAGACCGCCAACTCCGGTTACCTCACCCGGCGCCTGGTTGACGTGTCCCAGGACGTGATCATCGCCGAACACGACTGCGGCACCATGGACGGGATCGAAGTCGAGGCGCTGCTGGAAGCCGGGGAGATCATCCAGCGCCTGGGCGACCGCATCCTGGGGCGCACGGCGCAGGAAGATATCGTGGACCCCGTGACCGGCGAAATCATCGTGCCCATGGGCACCGAGATAGACGAAAAGAAGGTCCAGGAAATCGAGGACGCGGGCATCGAGAAGGTCAACATCCGGTCCGCCCTCACCTGCCACAGCCCGAGGGGCGTTTGCGCCATGTGCTACGGCCGCGACCTGGCCCAGGGCAAGCTCGCTCAAATCGGCGAGGCAATCGGGATCATCGCCGCGCAGTCCATCGGCGAACCCGGCACCCAGCTCACCATGCGTACGTTCCACATCGGCGGCACGGCGAGCAAGAGCATCGAGCGTACTTCGATCAGCAACCGTTATGCCGGCACCGTGAAGTTCATCAACCTCAATACGGTCAAGAACCGCGAAGGCGACCTGGTGGCGATGAACCGCAACGGCGAGATCAGCATCATCAGCGAAACCGGCCGCGAGCGCGAACGCTACGTCATCATCTACGGCGCAAAGCTCAAGATCACCGAGGGCCAGCAGGTCGAACCCGATACCCTGCTCGCCGAATGGGACCCGTTTACCACGCCGATTCTGACGGAAGTCATCGGGACCACCAAGTTCGGCGACATCGTGGAAGGCCAGACCATGCAGGAGAAGTTGGACCCGGTTACCGGCAAGTCCAGCAAGGTGGTGGTCGAGTACCGCGAGGCGGACGTCCGTCCCCGTATTTCCATAAAGGATGACAAGGGAAGGACCGCCAAGGTGGGTGAAGGCGGCGCGGCACGTTATTTCATGCCGGTGGGCGCCATCGTCATGGTGAACGAAGGCGACCAGGTGTATCCGGGCGACGTTCTGGCCAGGATCCCGCGCGAAACCACCAAGACCAAGGACATCACGGGCGGTCTGCCGAGGGTCGCCGAACTTTTCGAAGTGAGGAAGCCGAAGGAAAACGCCGTGATCACGGAAATCGACGGGGTGGTCGCCTTCGGCAAGGACACCAAGGGCAAACGCAAGGTGGTGGTGACCCCCGAGGTGGGAGATTCGCGCGAATATCTCATCCCCAAGGGCAAGCACATCAGCGTTCACGAAGGCGACTACGTGCGCGCCGGCGAGCCGCTCATGGACGGTTCGCCCAATCCGCACGACATCCTGACGGTCCTCGGCGAAAAGGAAGTCGCCAAATATCTGGTCGACGAGGTGCAGCAGGTCTATCGCCTTCAGGGCGTCAAGATCAACGACAAGCACATCGAAGTGATCGTGCGCCAGATGCTCAAGCGCGTTCGGATCACCGATCCGGGCGACTCCGAGTTCCTGCTCGGCGAACACGTGGAAAAACCCATTTTCGAAGAGGTGAACAACCAGTTGGTGGAAAACGATCAGCGGCCGGCCGCCGCCGAACCGCTCCTCCTGGGGATCACCAAGGCGTCGCTCAGCACCCAGAGCTTCATTTCCGCGGCCTCCTTCCAGGAGACCACCAAGGTGCTCACCGACGCGGCTACCGCCGGCAAGGTCGATCACCTGCTGGGGCTCAAGGAAAACGTGATCATGGGCCGGCTGATCCCGGCCGGGTCCGGGCTGCGGCAGTACCGGGACGTGAGGAAATAGGCCTCGGCCGGGGCCGGTCCCCGACCCGTTTTTGGGGCCGGAGGAATAAAGGAAAAGGACTTGACATTAATATTGGTTTCCCTTAAAAAGAGGGGATTTCCCAGCTCGGAAAACCGCAATCGCCTTACTGAGCTGAATCGTTGATAATTTTTTAGCTGGAGTTGATTTCAGGAATGCCCACTATCAATCAGTTGGTCAGAAACGGCCGGGAGGCTATCCGGAAAAAGTCGAGCACTCCCGCCCTTCAGAGCTGTCCTCAGAAGCGGGGCGTTTGCGTTCGCGTCTACACCACCACGCCCAAAAAGCCTAATTCGGCTTTGCGGAAGATCGCCCGCGTGCGCCTCACCAACGGAATAGAAGTGACTTCCTATATTCCGGGCATAGGCCACAACCTGCAGGAGCACTCGGTGGTGCTCATACGCGGCGGCCGTGTGAAAGACCTGCCCGGCGTACGCTATCACATTATTCGCGGCACCCTGGATGCGCTGGGGGTGGCGGATCGCAAGCAGGGCCGTTCCAAATACGGGAC